>JAQUCY010000031.1 GCA_028685975.1 Acholeplasmataceae bacterium
TTATGCGCTATGATGTACTGGATTTTAATGAATCCTTTGAATATTGGATTGGGATGTTTTTTGAACCTTGGACACCAGTGCCTGAAGGCTTTGATTATTTAGATATAGAACCTACTAATGTTGGTGACTGTTACATTCAAGGAAAAGAACCTGATCTTTCTAATAGACATCAAGATGTCTTAGATATGCTAAGATTAGCGAACTTTAATTCAGTTAAAGTGGATAATCATAATAGAGTACACTTTTTTGAAAGGTATAACCATCAAAGGTTTATTGAAAAAGATCAAGAAGGTAATATTATCTTAGATTATGGATTTTTTTTAGAATAATCGTATAAAACAAATAAAAAAGTCTATTTCTAGACTTTTTTTATACTTTGAGTGAACCTCTAAATCCTCTTACACCATAATAAGAATCAGCGCCATTATGACCTAAAAAGATAGTTTTGTATCGGTGTTCCCCGTAAAGTGCACCACCAAGTGAGCGAATATTATCTGGAGTTTCTAGCCAGGATGAGGTTTTAGTATCAATTTCTTGTAAGCTTTGAAGATACTGATATTCATCATAATTTAATAAGGTTATACCAATCTTTTTTGCTAAAGTTTGTGCAGAACCAGCTGGTTTATTTTGACGTCTTTTTTCTAGCGCGAGATCGTCATAACAAAGGCTCCTTCTACCAAGAGGCGATTCTTTTGAGCAATCCATGAAAGTATACATATTGGTTAGCGGATCCATGGCTACTACATCAGGTTCTCCGCCTGTAATCTCCATTTGATACAAGGTATTAATGTGTTTATCAGTTAGTCTCTTTAAAACATCTTTAAATGAGATATTGGGATGACGAAACATATGTTGATTAAATCTACCTTCTAAAATCTGAAGAATATTATCTTTTGAAACATT
This sequence comes from Acholeplasmataceae bacterium, assembly GCA_028685975.1. GTDB lineage: Bacteria > Bacillota_I > Bacilli_A > Acholeplasmatales > UBA5453 > UBA5409. The sequence goes on from JAQUCY010000031.1 coordinate 904, forward strand.
TTTAAAGTCATTCATTTTAAAACCCTCCTATCAATATATTATTATTGTATCGCAAGGTTTAGTAAACTAAAAGTCATATACAAAAAAAAGAAAGCATATCATTTTAAAGTATTTCGAATTCGAAATATAATAGGGACATAAAGGAGATTTTATTATGAATATTAACGGTATACACCACATATTAAGCATTGTCTGGCAAGGACAAGAAAATTTAGATTTTTATCACGGGGTCTTAGGATTAAGACTTGTAAAACAAACTGTAAATTATGACGATCCGTTTTATTATCATTTATATTATGGAAATAAAAATGGAGATTTGGGAACCCTCTTAACATTCTTTCCATGGTCTGTTGACAAAATAGAAGGTCAAATTGGAAAAGGTCAGGTTGGGGTAGTAAGCTTAATGATTCCAAAAGGGTCTATGGATTTTTGGGTTAAGCGTTTAGATAAATTCAAAATTGGTTATGGAAGATTAGAACGTTTTGGTAATCAAGTACTTAGATTTCAGGATAGACATAATCTAGCGATAGAACTTATTGAAAGTGAGTTTGGCCAACTGCAGGATTATGAAGTAAATGGTATCACTAAAGAAGAAGCGATTAAAGGTATTTATGGCGCAACACTCTATTCAAATGATTTAGAAGGCACTAAAAAACTATTGACTGAACTAGGATTAAAATATGTAGGCGAAGATAATGGATACATCCGATTTGATGCGAATAACGATTTAGGTAAGTATATAGATATTTACACTGGTGATGTTAAAGATGGGATATATGGTGGTGGAACCCATCATCATATCGCATTTACAATCCCATCTAAAGAAATTGAGTATTATCAAACCAAACTTAGAAAATTAGGCTATCAAGTCAGTCCAGTGAGAGAAAGAACATATTTTCAATCATTATATTTTAGAGAGCCAGGTGGAATCTTAATTGAACTCGCAACGGATGGTCCTGGATTAACAGTTGATGAACCATTAGATACTTTAGGACAAGCATTTGTAATACCTAAGGAATTTGCTCATTTAAAAGAAGGTTATGAAGGTTTAATGTATCCGCTATTTATTAGACAAATAGATAAATTAGAAGACTACCCTTATGAAACAAAGAGTCAATACGACAGCTATATTACCCATAAAAATAGATTAAATAGGATTAATGAGTTAGCAAGACTTTCGAAAGAAAGAGAATTAACCAGCCTTGAAATCGAAGAAAGAAGCCGTTTAAGAAAAGAATATGTTCAAGCTATTCGTTCAACTGTTTCAATGAGTATGGGGTTCATATCGTATGAAACAGAAACCGGCGAACAAGTAAAAATTTCTAAAAAAGGAGAAGAAAAATGAAACAACTATTAGGTATTCATCATGTTACATCAATAACAAGTGACATTAAAAAGAATTATGAGTTTTTTACAGAAGTATTAGGGATGAGATTACTAAAAAAATCTATTAACCAGGACGACATTCAAACTTACCATACGTTTTATGGAGATGATAGAGGGACTCCTGGATCAGGGGTAACATTCTTTGATTTTAACGGTATTTCACAAGTGGTTCATGGAAGAGATGAAATCTCTAGAATTGGGCTTAGAGTACCAAGTGATGAAGCACTAAGCTACTTTATTAAACGTTTTGATAAATATGGTGTTAAGCATGGTGACATCGTTGATTTATTCGGTTCAAAAACCCTGTATTTTAATGATTTTGATGGACAACAATATGCACTAATCTCCGATGAGAAAGATTTAGTTTGGCAATCTTATGGTATTCCATGGAACAATGGACCTGTTCCTAATGAATATGCAATTAGAGGATTAGGCACAATTTTCTTTGTTGTATCAGATTATGAATTGATGCATGCGATTTTAACCAATGTTATGCAGTTTAATCAAGTTGATAAAAAAGGATCATTAGGTTTATATGAAATGAATAATGGCGGTAATGGCGCAAGGGTCATTGTCGAAGAAAACAAAGTATATCCTCAAGCTTATCAAGGTTATGGTGGAGTTCATCATGTTGCCTTTAGATTAGAAAACAAAGAAGAACTCTTTAAGTGGGAAGATTTCTTTAGAAGTAAACGAATTGCTAATAGTGGCTATGTAGATAGATTTTATTTTGAATCACTTTATATGAGAATGTATCGAAATATCTTATTTGAACTAGCAACCGATGAACCTGGTTTTATTGATGATGAAGAATCCTATGAAAAACTTGGTACTGATTTAGCGCTTCCACCTAAATTTAGAGAACACAAACAACAAATTGAAAAACTGATTAAACCATTTGATACAACAGATTCTAATAGAGTAAGACAGAAAGAATATCTATAAATATGCAAAACTATTTAAAAACAATGACGATTCTATTTAGAACTCAACAAAGTGTTCTTGCTTATTCAATGGAAGATATTAAAAAATATGATTTAAATTTTACTGAATTTTCTGTCTTAGAGGTATTATTTAAAAAAACAACATTGAGTGTTCAATCAATTTGTGATGTGGTACTAATCGCAAATTCATCTATGACATACGTTTTAGACAAATTGGAAAAGCGTGGTTTGATTAAACGCTATAAAGATAAAACAGACAAAAGAGTTATTTTAGTTAAGCTCACAAATAAAGGTCAAAAAATTACCGATGAAATAATTCCAAAGCATTATGAATATATGCATGATTTATTTAAAGTATTGGATGTAACTGAAAATGAATCTTTACAAACCTTATTAAAAAAAATCGGGTATTATGCTGATGAAAAAGTAGGTAATTAAAATGATCCATTTATTTGAAAAAGGAACCAACGATAAAACTTTATTACTATTACATGGTACCGGTGGAGATGAATATGACCTAATTGATGTTGCAAAATTCATTGATCCAAAAGCAAATATTCTTTCGTTAAGAGGTAATGTTAATGAAAATGGCATGAACCGTTTCTTTAAAAGATATTCTACAGGGGTTTATGATTATGAGTCAATTAATTTAGAGACTGAAAATTTAAATCAATTTATTAATGAAGCAGTATTAAAATATAAATTAAATAAAGATATGATTGTTGGGTTAGGGTATTCGAATGGAGCAAATTTACTGGAATCATTACTCCAACTAAAAGGAAAGGTTCTAAAAAAAGTGATATTATTTAACCCAAGTTTCCTTAATCCAAAGTTAAAATTCGAAGATTTAAAAGAAGTAAGTGTGTTTATAGCCACTTCAAAACAAGATCAATATACCACTTATTATGAACAATTATCTTTACATAATCTTATGAAAGATAGTGGGGCATCAATAGAAGTGTTTTGGTCAAATTACGGACACCAATTAACTAAAGAAAGTATTATCAATGCTAAAAAATGGTATGATTTGATTTAAAGAGAAGAAACGCAAAAAAATGCATTTTTTTTCATATTCATTTTTTGAATTGAATGTTTATGGTTAATTGACTATAATGAAGGTGAATTTAAAAGGGGTGATTAGTGTGAAGCAAGTAAAAAGAATTAACGATGAATTAATGATGGTAACGTTAAAGAACGATTTTCTAGAAGTGGTGTTACTGAACAAAGGTGCGAGCATTTTTAAACTAATTTTTAATGGAATTGATGTGGTTATAGGACCCAAAGTAATAGAAGATTTTATAAAAGATGATCACTATTATGGAAAAACAATTGGAAGAGTTTCAGGAAGATTATTTTGTAGTGGGTTTGAAATAGAAGGTACTAAAATATATCCAAAACCATACAAATCCGAAACGACAACAATTCATGGTGGAGCAAATGGATTTTCAACACGCTATTTTAATTATGTTGAAAGTAATGAAAACACAGTAATTTTTGAAATCCATTCTAAAAGTGTTGATGACGGACTTCCTGGAGATGTAAATTTAAGAGTTACTTATACTTTAGAAGACAATATCTTACATATGGATTATGAAGGTGATACAACCGAAACTACATTAATGAATATCACAAATCATGCTTATTTTAATTTAGATAATTCACACGATATTTTAGATCACATTATTAAAGTCCATTCTTCTAAATATGTCAAATTTGAAGATGACTTTAGTGTGTCTGGAATAGCAGAGGTTACGGAAACACCTTTTGATTTAAGAGAACCGATTGCGTTAAAAGAACCTATTTCAAAATTGATGAACACACCATTTAAAGGTTTAGATACTATATTCTTACTAGATCAAGGATTGGCTAGTTTGTATAGTCCAAAGAGCTTAATTGGGATGACACTGAAATCAACTTATCCTTCATTAGTTGTTTATACACATAATTCATATTCACCCGATAAAATACCATATTATAAATCCAACCCGTATAAAGGTGTAGCGTTAGAATTCGAATATGAACCAGGCGGGATTCACTATAGTTTTTTAAATAGCGGTATCTTAAACAAAAACCAAAAGTATCAACATAAAACAAGTTATGCCTTCTTTTATGATCCGTTTAAAACGAAAGCTTAAAACGATGGATAAATACTACATAAAATTTCCAACTGAAGTAGGAACATTTGTCTTAGTTGAAGACGATTCTAAACATATAAGCGGGGTATCTTTAGAACCACATGATATCAAAGGGTTAATTAATCAAGAAACATCTTTGCTAAGTCAATTAAAACAAGAGTTATTAGCTTATTTTAAAGGAACATTAAAAGAATTTACAGTACCTATTAAACAAAAGGCAACCGCTTTTCAACAAGCAGTTTATGATATATTGATTGATGTCCCATACGGATACACAGTAACATATGGTGATATTGCTTATTTAATGGGAAATAAAGCTTATCAAGCTGTTGGTGGAGCATTAAATAAGAATAAAATCATGATAATTGTACCTTGTCATAGGGTCTTATCCGAAAGTGGTTTAGGTGGATTTTATTACGGACCAGAATTAAAAAAGTATTTATTGGATTTAGAAAAATCAAATTTATGAGAAGTAAAAGAGACAATTTTTGAAGGATAAAAAATTGTCTTTTTTCTCTTAAGAAAGAATTATTGGATGTTCTCTATGGTATAATAACGATGGTGAAGACTTTGAAAAGAAATTTGGCAAAAAAAAGAATTTTTCCATTAATAATCGGTTTAATAATCAGTATATTAATTATTGTTGGGTGTGTATTTATCGTGAGTCAAATAGATAATTTATTTGACAATCTAACTGAAGATGTAAAAAGTAACCTATATTATGCCGCATTTTTTATCATTTTTTTGTTTGGGGTAATTTCACTTATTTTACTAAACAATTTACTAAAAAGTCGCGTCGTTATTAGTTATGACGATAATTATTTGTATATTATAAAAACCACTAAAAAAACTGTACAAGTGCCATATAAAGAGATAAAAAGAATTAAATCTAAAATAGTCAATAAGAAAAACAAAAGTAAACACGGCAATATCATAATTAAAACGAAAAAGAAAAAATATAAGATAAAGAATGTTATTAAAGTTCAGGAAGTCGAAACACAATTAAAGTTCCTTATAAAGAACCAAAAATAGATAAATAAGAGAATCTATTTATTAAATTGTATTAAAAATAACGCAATAATAAAAGCGCTTTCTTTTAATGTTATAATAGGATTGAGGTGATAATGTGTCAATGGAATTAGACGTTACTTTTATGGCGAACGCTGTTGAAACGGTTCCCATCGAGTTTAAGAACCAAGCAACGCTTTATAGACAAGTTATGATGACTTATTACGCTGCCATCCGAGAAGTTCAAACAAAATTAGAAATATTAAATGATGATCTGCAAATAAGAACATCGAGAAACCCAATTGAATTTATTAAAGTTAGATTGAAAAGCCCTGAGTCGATTTTGAATAAAATGCAGCGATATAGTTTAGATAAAACAATTCAAAACTTGTCTAAAATTAACGATATTGCTGGTGTTAGAGTTATTTGTACATATATTAATGATATTTATGATGTCGCGAACATGTTAGTAAATCAAGATGATGTTAAGTTGGTTCAAATCAAAGACTATATCAAAAAACCAAAAGAAAATGGATATAGAAGCTTACATCTAGTCATAGAAGTGCCAGTTTTTTTCTCAAATGAAAAAAGACATATGAAAGTAGAAGTACAAATAAGAACAATTGCTATGGATTTTTGGTCTACAATTGAACATGATGTAGAATACAAACATATCATAAGTGCTAACAGCGAAATCAAAGAAGAATTAAGAGATTGTGCTACATTATCCCACGATCTTGACTTACGTATGCAAGAAATAAAAACTAAATTAAAAGGAATTAGAGATGAAACTATTCAAAGAAATTGAAATCAAAGATATGAAATTAAAAAACCGAATTGTTATGCCGCCAATGTGTATGTATAGCGCAGTAGATGGATTCGCGAATGATTTTCATGTGATACATTACGCTACTAGAGCAGCTGGACAAATTGGTTTAATCACGGTTGAGGCAACCGCAGTATTACCAAATGGTGGTATCACCAAAGATGATTTAGGAATTTGGAGCGATGACCATATTAAACCACTTAGTTGGATTGTTAATCGAGTACATTATTTTGGGTCTAAAATTGGAATTCAATTATCACATGCAGGAAGAAAAGCTCGCGATGCTAATCCTAAAATAGCCCCAAGTCCAATTCCTTATGGAGATTTAACCTCACCAACAGAAATGTCTATCAATCAAATAAAGGAAGTCGTAGAGGCATTCAAAGCAGGTGCGAAAAGAGCCTATCAAGCCGGATTTGATTATCTTGAAATCCATGCAGCACACGGTTATTTAATTAATGAATTTTTAAGTCCTCTGTCAAATTTTAGAAGTGATAGTTATGGTGGATCATTTGAGGGTAGAATGCAACTATTAAAAGAAGTCATCATTGCTGTGCGGAATGAATGGCATATAGAAAAACCACTAGGTATAAGAATTAGTGCTTCAGAATACCATCAAGATGGGTTAAAACCAAAAGATTTGGTGGAAATATTAAATAAAATTACACCAGGTGTAGTTGATGTAATTAATGTTTCATCGGGTGGTGTTATTAACGTAAAACCGGATAGTTATCCAGGTTATCAATTAGGATTTTCAAAAAAAATTAAAGCAGAAACCCCCTTTTTTGTAATGGGAGGTGGATTAGTCAATGATGCTAGAATGGCTAGTGATGCTTTAGAAGATGATGAAGCTGATTTGATATATTTTGGCAGACTTGCTTTAAGAGATCCATATTTTCCACTTAAGTTTTCCCAAAGATTAGGAGCTGAAATTGAATGGCCAAAACAATATGTGAGGGCAAAATAAATGTTTGATTTCATAGATGAAGTTCCAAATAACCAAAACAACAATAATCTCTATATTATTAGAAATAAACATAGAAATGTAATATTTATTAGCCCAATGGCATTTAAAAATAACATATTTAATAAAGGAAACATTGATGAGTTTTATAATAATTTGTATGACCAAAATCACGAAAGTTTTGATATTCTTAAGGAACTTATTGATTTAGAAGAACCAAAAACAAATAAATATTATTTTACCAAAAATGCATTATTGCCTGTAAGTTGTCATCTAATGACCTTTCAAAGTAATAAATCAAAATTTTATCTTGAACATTATTATTTGATTGAGGATATTGATCCACTAACAGGATTGCCAACAAGGTCAACTTTAAAACTAAATTTTGAAGATCAAATTCAAGATAATCACAAGTTTGCTTTAATGTTTATTGATTTTGACAATTTTGAAGATTACAATCAAACCATTGGATATATCAAAGCTGATTTTATTCTTCAAAGAGTAGCCCAGTTAATGAAAAGTCATTTTATTCCCAACGAAGTATATCGTTATGGTGGTGATGAGTTCATAATATTATTAAAAGAAGAAAAAGATTTGACTAAAATAATAAAAGACTTCAAAGAAAAAATTCAGAAAATTCAGATGTTAACTGACTTTGATTTTTCATATGGTATTGCATATTTTCCAAATAATGGTATTAAACTACCGGATTTAGTCAGCTATGCCAGCGAAAAGATGAAAATGCAAAAGAGTAATAAAAAGAATAAACAATAATAAGTTAGACAAGCGCTTTTGCTTGTCTTTTTTAAGCATTTTGAATGTTAAAATAATTGATTTGACCTATAATACTAAATAGGGGGTTAGTTAATGAATAAAGAAATTATGTATGATATTAAAGGGATGACGTGTGCTGCATGTGTAAGTGCTGTTGAAAAAGCAGCTTTAAAAACACCTGGAGTACTTGAGTCAAACGTTAGTTTACCTACAGAACAACTCAGGGTTGTGGTAGACATGTCCTTTGATGAATCAAAATTATATAAAAATATAACGCTAACTGGCTATAAAGCTAGTGCGATTGATAAAAATGAAACACTATCAGAAAAACAAAGTAAGAAACTAAAGAATATGCGTATTAAAATTGTATTATCACTTATATTTATGCTTCCTTTGTTATATGTATCAATGGGGCACATGGTTGGATTAGGTTTACCAAGTATTGTTGATCCAATGGAAAATCCGTTTGGGTTTGCTTTAATTCAATTGTTATTAACGGTTCCAGTGATGATCATAGGATACAAATATTATGTAAATGGATTTAAAAATCTCTTTAGAAGAAACCCTAACATGGATACTTTGGTTGCTATCGGTACCTCAGCAGCCTTTTTATATGGAGTTTATGGTCTTGTTATGATTGGTTTAGGCAATCATGAGTTTGCAGATATTTTATATTTTGAGGTGAGCTCTACTATTTTAGTACTGGTGATGATTGGTAAATATATGGAACAGTTATCGACAACTAAAACAACCAGCGAATTAGAAAAACTAATGGATTTAAAGCCTAAAACTGCATTACTATTTACGGGTAATACTTATGTAGAAACACCACTTGAACAAATTAAAATGAATGATGAATTAATGGTAAGACCTGGTGATGTTGTTCCCACTGATGGGATAATCATTGAAGGGATAACATCCATTGATGAATCTATGATGACTGGTGAACCTATACCTAAAGATAAAACACTTAATGATGAAATTATTGGTGGGACAGTTAACATTACGGGTGCTATTTTAATGAGAGTTACTCATGTTGGAGAAGACACTGTCTTATCAAGTATTATTAGAAGAGTATCAGAAGCACAAATGAAAAAAGCACCAATTCAAAAATTGGCTGATAAAATAAGTGGTGTTTTTGTTCCAATCGTTTTAGTGCTTGCAACGTTAGGTTTTATTGTCTGGTTGATTGCAACTAAAGATTTTGATTTTTCGATGAATATTTTAGTATCAGTTCTAGTCATTGCATGTCCGTGTGCACTTGGCCTTGCCACACCAACAGCTATTATGACAGCTAGTGGTGCAGCAGCTAAACATGGAATCTTAATTGCTTCAGGAGAAGCATTGGAAATTAGCAGTAAAGCAACGATGGTAGTTTTTGATAAAACGGGTACGATAACAGTCGGTAAACCGACTTTACAAAAAGTTGTTTCATTGACCGAAATTAAAGAAGATAAATTATTACAAATTGCCGCCTCGTTAGAACAACAATCAAATCATCCGATTGCAAAATCTATTATTTCTGCAGCAGAAGAAAAAGGCTATCAGTTATCTAAAGTAGAAAATTTTGAAAATTATACTGGCTTAGGAATTAAAGGTAAAGTTGCCAAGGTTACATATCTGATTGGAAATGAAAAATTAATGATTGAACATAAGATTAAACTGGGTCAAATAAAAACCATCACAAAAGATTATGCTAAAAAAGGTATTACAGCATTATATTTGGCAAATGAAACTGAGCTTGTTGGGATATTAGCTATATCGGATCAATTAAAAGATGGCGTAATAGAAACAGTTAAGAAACTAAATGACCTAGATATCAAAACGGCTATTTTATCTGGTGATGATATCAATACAGTTACCTATATTGCAAACGAAGTCGGCGTTGATGAGTTTTATGGTTCACTCTTACCTCAAGACAAACAAAACATCATTAAATCATTGAAAGAAAAATATATTGTAATGATGGTTGGAGATGGTATTAACGATGCCATTGCATTAAAAGAAGCTAACGTTGGAGTGAGTTTATCTAGTGGAACAGATGTTGCTATGAGTGCAGGTGATGTTGTATTAATGAGAAGTGATATTAAAGATATTATTACTTTAATAGATTTATCGAAACATACGGTTAGAAATATTCAAGAAAACCTATTTTGGGCGTTTATCTATAATGTCATCGGAATACCTATTGCTTTAGGTATACTAACTTTATTTGGTGGACCTTTATTGAATCCAATGATTGCCGCATTAGCAATGAGTTTTAGTAGCGTAAGCGTTGTCTTAAATGCATTAAGATTAAAAAGATACAAGGGGGTGAAACAATGGAAATTAAAATCAACGGTATGAACTGCAAGCACTGTGCGGCAAAAGTAGAAAATGCCTTAAAGGACTTAGGTTTAAAAAAAGTTAAAGTGGATTTGGAATCAAATCAAGCATCCTTTAAAGAAAATGATAAAGTCACTGAAGCAATGATTAAACAAGCCGTCCAATCGGTCGGTTATGAAGTTGCTTAGTTTTAAGTTGATATATAGAAAAGGGACTGTAACGAAATAAAAAAAGTTATAGCCTAACAAAAAGAAAACCACTCTGGTAGTAGACTGAACCCTGTTTAGTGCAAGTTAATAAAAAAAAGAAAAACGAAAAAATATTTTTTTAAAACACTTCTTTATATAATGAATATAAGGAGGTGTTTTTTTATGGCTAGTAAAGGTCAAAAGTTTAATAATTATACTAAAGAGTTTAAAGAGAAAGTCATTTTAGAGAAAACTATCAAGGAAGATAGTTATACGTCTTTATCTCGCAAGTACAACATTCCCGATGGAACAATT
>JAQUCY010000098.1 GCA_028685975.1 Acholeplasmataceae bacterium
TCTTCGATTCACCGTAGGGACCCACCGGCGCCGGAACAACCTCCTCCGTCAGCACATCACCAGGCACACTGTCCGCAGCCGCTTTCACCGAGCTGAAGAAGATAAACGTACGTGCATCCGATTGCAGGAAATAGTCGAATATCTTTTGCGTAAGGCCTGTGTTCACATCAAAGTAAACCTGCGCTTCGCTGCTGTTCTTCGTGTCGTGCGCCTTTCCCGCCAGATGCACAATCGCATCCACCGGAGGCACCTTACCCAGTTCATCCCAACCGAATATGCGTTCCACACCCTTCTTCCCAGGCTGATGAATATCCAGACCCACTATCTTATGGTTCCTGAACCAGCTGTTTGTGAAGTTGGCACCCACGAAGCCGTTGATACCGGTGATAAGAATTGATGCCATTTTATTCTATATTATTCCCACTATGAAAGAAGAATTAAGTTGTTGATTTCAATTAAAACCCAATACCGTAATAAACAAAGCCTGAATTTACGATAACAACTCTGTCAAAAATATTTCTACCGTCAAACATCACAGGAGTTTTCATAGTTCTTTTTAATATGTTCCAACTTGGTAATCTGAATTCATTCCATTCGGTAACAACTATCAAAGCATCAGCATCAAGAGTTGCATCATACATATCTGTTGCATATTCAATTGAATCTCCTATCCTTCTCTTACATTCATCTATTGCAATTGGATCATATGCTTTGATAGTACCTCCATTTTTAAGAATCTCTTCAATCAAAACCAATGATGGAGCCTCTCTCATATCATCTGTTTCTGGTTTGAACGAAAGACCCCACAATGCTATTCGTTTATTCTTTATATCACCATTAAAATGATTCATTAGTTTACTAAAGAGAACCTTTTTCTGATTGTCATTTACATCTTCAACAGCTTTCAGAACTTGCATAGAATAGCCCATCTTATCAGCTGTTTTTATCAGGGCCTTTACATCCTTTGGAAAACACGAACCACCGTATCCACAACCCGGGTATAAGAACTTACTTCCAATGCGACTATCAGAACCAATACCTTTTCTTACCATATTCACATCTGCTCCAACCAATTCACTTAAGTTTGCAATATCATTCATAAAACTTATGCGAGTTGCCAACATTGCATTTGCTGCATATTTAATCATTTCTGCACTTGGAATATCAGTAAAAATCATTCGGTAATTGTTCATCATGAAAGGTTTATACAACTTTTCCATGATCTCTTTTGCCCTTTCAGATTCCACACCTACAACAACACGGTCTGGTTTCATAAAATCATTTACCGCATCACCCTCTTTCAAAAACTCAGGGTTAGAAGCAATATCAAATTCAATATTCAAACCTCGTTTATCGAGCTCTTCCTGGATAACTGCCTTGACTTTTTGCGCTGTACCTACAGGAACAGTACTTTTGGTGACTATCAAAACATACTTATTAATATTTTTCCCTATTGTTCTTGCAACTTCAAGAACATAACTCAAGTCTGCACCACCATCTTCATCAGGTGGAGTTCCAACGGCACTAAACACAATTTCAACATCATCCAGTAAATCGGTTAAATCAGTTGTAAAATTTAAACGACCCGCTTTATAATTTTTATGAACCAATTCTTCTAAACCAGGTTCATAAATAGGAATAATCCCCTTTTTAAGATTCTCAATTTTATCCTTTTGAATATCAACACATGTAACATTCACTCCCATCTCAGAAAAACAAGTACCTGTCACCAGGCCAACATAGCCCGTACCCATTATTGCAATATTCATACTAGAATTTATATTAAAATGATTTCTTATTATATATTATAAAACGATCTATACCAATCTACTGTCTTCTTTACACCTTCATTCAAATCTGTTTTAGGCATAAATCCTAAATCTTTTTGCAAAGCAGTTGTGTCTGCATAAGTCTGATAAACGTCTCCCATTTGCATAGGTAAAAACTCTTTTTTACTAACTGCACCAATTGCATTTTCAATAGCGGTTATAAAATCCATTAATTTAATTGGTTTAGAATTACCTATATTATAAACTCTATAAGGTGCAGAAGAACTTCCAGGATTAGAAACAATATTATCCCACAGCTTGGACGGTAAAGGAGCATGATTGATCACTTTGATAATACCATCAACGATATCATCAATATAAGTAAAATCTCTAAGCATATTACCGTTGTTAAATATTTTTATCGGTCGATCATTTAGAATTGCATCTGTAAAAAGGAAAGGAGACATATCAGGTCGACCCCAGGGACCATATACAGTAAAAAAACGCAAACCGGTTGATGGTATCTGATATAAGTGACTATAAGAATGAGCCATTAACTCATTCGCTTTTTTTGTAGCTGCATATAAACTAACTGGGTGTGCGATACTATCATTTTCTGAAAATGGTACTTTGGCATTTAAACCATATACACTACTTGAACTTGCATAAACCAAATGCTTAATACCATTATGCCTACAACCTTCCAAGATATTTAAAAATCCATCAATATTACTTTGTATGTATGCTTTAGGATTTTTAATTGAATACCTAACACCAGCTTGTGCAGCTAAATTAACAACAACATCAAACTTTTCTACTTCAAACAGTTTTTTAATAGAATCACAATCACTCAAATCCATTTGAATGAACTTGAACCTTTCAGTATTTGAACTCTCTTTATATTTATTGATTTCTATCTGATTGTCGATACCTAATTCTTGTAAACGCCCAAATTTCAAATTAACGTCATAG
>JAQUCY010000032.1 GCA_028685975.1 Acholeplasmataceae bacterium
CGTATAACGCTTCTGCGTAGATGGCGGTCGCTTTAAGTAAATCTTCAACTTCAATATATTCATTTTTTTGATGAATATAAGAAGGCTTACCAGGAAAATGAGGTCCAAACGCGACACTATTTTTCATTGCTCTTGCAAAAGTCCCCCCACCTGTTGTAAGTGGCTCTGCATTAACATCACCTGTATGTTTTTTGTATATGTCTAATAATGTAGTTACAAGAGTATCTTTTGGGTTTACATATAAGCGTTGTTGATGACTTATCAACTCTACAGTTGCACCGAGTGATTCAAATGCAAGTTTGAATCTATTAATAAAATCATCAGCTTCAACACCATTTGGATATCGTGGATTTAAAGTAATTTCATAAATTCCATTGTCATAATTAAATACGCCTGCATTAATGGTTACTTTTCCAGTTTCTTCATCATTATGGTCAACGCCAATTTTAACACCATCATAATCATCTAATAGGTATAAATTAATTAAATCAATAAATTGGTTATTCAAACCGACTTCATTAAAGAAATCAACCATTAAAAAGGCAGCATTTACTCCTTCGCTTGGAGTTGAACCATGTGCACTTTTACCCTCAATCATGAGGTGTAATTGATTATCAATAATCTCTGCTGTTCCGTTATAATTGTTTGAATCTAAAAATTCAGAAAAATCCTCAATTAGACTAACATTTTCTAAAACTGCAGTCGCACTTTCAGGCACCATATTATCTCTTAAACCAGCATTAAATTTAAGTAATCCTTCTGGTTCTACTTGATCTTTAATTGAAATTCTTAAAATACCTTTTTCTGCATAAGTTAGTGGGAATTCTGCATCTGGTATAAATCCATAAATAGGCTGTTCAGGGAAATTATTAAAATAATGCTTAACTCCGCGCCATCCTGTTTCTTCATCGGTTCCTAGAATCAGTTTAATTCGTTTTGAAAGCGGGAGATTAAGTTCTTTAACTATCTTCATCGCGTAATAAGCAGCCATAGTAGGACCTTTGTCATCCTCAGCCCCTCTAGCATATAACTTACCATCATGTATTTCTGCACCATATGCAGGATAGGTCCAACCAGATCCAGCAGGAACAACGTCTAAGTGTCCAATCATTCCTATATAATCATCTTCATTCCCTAGTTCAATGTGTCCTGCAAAACCATCAGCATTTAACACATTAAAACCATCTTTTTTACCTAATTTAAGCATGTATTCTAATGCTTCATTAATTCCAGGTCCAAAAGGGGTATTACTTTTAGGATCATAAGTAGTCAATTCGCTATTAATTTTTAAAAGAGCGATTGTATCTTTTAAAATATCATCTTTTCGTTTCAAGACTTCCTGTTTAAAATCAATTTTCATTATTATCAACTCCTTGGTCTATTATATCAATATTTGATATTTTTAACAACCGTAAAACATATAAAAAAGACACCTAAATATAGGTATCTTCTTCCGACATGGTGGCTTCTTTTCTACCACTTGATAAATAACTTACTCTTTCTCCAATGGCTTCTAAAGTGTAATAATCTTTCTCTTGATATGTTATGTGACGAGTTTGGAGTCTAGCCTTAACAGCAACAAGAGTTCCTTTGGTACAATATTTGTTTAAAGATTCTGCTAATCCTTGCCAAAGGGTAATGGTAATAAAATCAGTTTCATAAGTGCCATCTATATTCTTAAAGCTGCGTTGAACTGCTAGCCTTATGTCAGAAACTTTTTTACCATCCTCTAATACTTTAATAACTGGATCTGAGGTAAGTCTACCTATCAATATTACTTGATTTAACATAATGCCTCCTTTGATCTTATTATATGTTTCATTTAACAATTCTCAAAATCGCCAAAATGGCTAGTAAAACCTTAATTATATTATTATTTAATAAAAAAAAGTGATTCTCGTTAAGAACCACTTTAATTAAGTATATTTATTATTATTCTTTTGGAAAATTGGACCTTATTAGACTTTTTTTGGTTCAATTGTATAAGTGCTGATATGTGAGCGTTTAATTTGCTTGGCAATATTTTTAACATCTTCTGTTGTAATTGATTCAATGATTTCAGGAACATCAAAGATTGAGATACCATAAGGAACATAGTTTTGAAAGCCTAAATTAAAACTTTCTAATGAATTCAGAGAGCTAATGAAGTTACCTAACATTGTTTTCTTTTGTCTAGCTAATTTAACTTCATCTATTTTTTTGCGTTTTGAATTAACTAACATATCCATTACTACCTTCTTAAATTTATCTGGTTGAGTTGTTTCAGAAGACACAAAATAAGCCATCATACCGGGAAGTTCAATAGGATAAGATTCATAAGAACCATTAATTAAGCCTGACTTTAATAATGTTTGATAATTATCACTAGAATCTGAAAAATACATCCCATCAAGTACTTGTAACGCTAATTCTTGTTTTATCCGATTGATTGAAGTAGTTCCTGGTTCTAATTTCACCCCAAGACCAACTTGTGTCATGTTAACACTCATTTCAATGGTGGTAACATCATTGACAATTTTCTTTGGTTCTTTTGGTAGAAACCTTTCTACTGGTTTTGATTTTTCAAATCCTTTACTATCTTGGTTTTCTTTAATCAAATCATAAAATCGTTCATGGTCAAAATTACCAACGACAGTTAATCTCATATTGCTCGGATGATAAAATGTATTATATGCTTGATACAGTTTATTGTGGGTTATTTTTTTAATTGATTCTTCTGTCCCAATAATTTCAGTATTAATTGGATGCTTCTTATAAAGATTCGCTAACAACCCATATAACATTCTTTGTGAAGGATAGTCTTTGTACATTAATAGTTCTTCTAGGATAATACCTTGTTCTTTTTCAACACTGCGTTTAGTAAAGTAAGGGGTTTGTACAAAATCTAGTAGATAGACTAAAGCCTCTTCAATGTTAGAAGTTCCACTAAATAAATAAACTGTTTTATCAAATGTAGTAAATGCATTTGCTTTAACGCCATAGGAACTAAGCTTTTCAAAAGCATCTGTTTTATCTGGCATTGCAAAAACTTTATGTTCTAAAAAATGGGCAATACCAGCTGGTTGAGTAACTTTTCTATCTTTTCCTATTGGAACAAAACTTTGATCTAAAGAACCATAGTTAGTTGTAAAAGTAACAAATGTTTTATGAAAATCAGTTTTTGGAATTAAGTAAACATCAAGGCCATTATCTAAAACATCATGATAAACATGTTCATTGAATTTTTCATTGTAAATATGTTTCATTACTTAACCTCCGGTGCAAGTATATAAAGAGTATCTTTTTTTAATGTTTTAGCAATCGCTTGCACTTCCTTAGGTGTCACTCTACGAATTTTATCGATATGTTCATCTAAAGTTAAGGGGTTATTTAATAAAGTTTGTAAATATAGATTAGCCAGTGATGCCCCTTGCGAATCCTGATTTTCTATTAATGCATTGATAATTGATTCTTTAGATAAATTTAATTCAGAATCACTAAGAGGTTTATTTTGAAGATCTTCAATTTGTTCATCAATCACCTTTAAAGCTAAATCAACTCTTGATTTATCTATCCCAGCATAGATATACATAAAACCTTTAAAGGCATCAAATCTGGATCCGATATAATAACACAAAGAATGTTTTTCTCTAACATTTACGAACAGTCTTGAGTGAACAGCCCCCCCTAAAGCCGTATTAAATAATGTTGCTGCAGGCAGCATACTTTCTTTATAGCGGATTGGTAGTCTATAACCAATGTTGACTTTTGATTGACTTATAGTGTCATAATCAATTTTATTATTAATCACTTCAATTTTTTTATCTTCATAATCAATTGGATTTAGTTCTAGATTATTTCGGGGACTAAAATAGTTGGAAACAAGTTTAATTAAAGAATCATCGACTTGACCACTGATAACAACATCAATATCATTGTTTTTTAACATTTCATGATAATAACGATTTAAGAGGTCATATGTAATTGGATCAACATCTTCAATTTTACCACTTGTTCTTATCCCATATTGTTCATTTTCAAACATTGTTTCAAAGAGATTTGATAAAGCAAAACTGGTTTTGTCATTATCAAAAGAAGCTATCTTTTCTAAAAGTAGTCTTTTTTCAAGTTCAAATTCTTTTTTAGGTAAATTTTTATGACCATAAATAACTTCATGTAAAATTTGTAAAGCTTTTTCAAACACGGGTTCATCTGTAAATGATTGATTGATGAAGTAAATGGAAAATTCCATAATAGATATCAATCCAGTTTTAGTAGTCCTAACATTAATAGATGCCCCATATAAATCTTCTAAAGCTTCAGATAGTTGTTGCCTAGTTTTATAAATATTGGTACTTGCACTCATTAAATTGGGCAATAAAGCCCTTAGGCCTACATTTTCTTTAGTAATTCTTTCTTTAAATCTAACACTAATTATTGTCGTTTTGAATTTATTGGTTTTATCAATAATCATTAGATAACCTCTAGTGCAATTTCCATCATCTTAGTGAAGGATTTTTGTCGTTCTAATGAAGAGGTTACTTCATGGGTTACAAGTGAGTCAGAAATAGTTAAAAGACAAGCTGCTTTCTTACCAGAAACTTTCGCATTAGCAAATAATGCGAATGATTCCATTTCTACACACAAACAACCATGTTCATCGTACATTTTTTGATGTACTGAACCTTGTGGGTGATAAAATACATCACTCGAGTGAATCGTTCCTTTATGAAGGGGAATATCTAGTTTTTTAGCGGCTGCTTCTAATTTATGATTCAATGATTCTGTTGATTCTAAAACATGGGAATCACCAAGTCCTAATACTTCAGCAAAACTTGATTCACTATAGGCATTTTCAGCTAAAACAACATCATATAAATTTAATTTATTTGTATAAGCACCAGCTGATCCTATTCTGATAATATTTTCAACATCATAAAAGTTATAAAGCTCATAAGAATAAATACCAATCGATGGCATCCCCATTCCAGAACCCATAACGGTCACTTGTTTACCTTTATAATAACCTGTATATCCAAACATATTTCTTACGTCGTTAATTTGAACAACATCAGTTAGATAGGTTTCAGCGATGAATTTCGCTCTTAAAGGATCGCCTGGCATTAATACTGTTTTTGCGATTTTAGATTTGTCTTTTAAATTAATATGTGGTGTTGGTATCATGTTTATTCTCCTTTTCTTGATTAACTATTTGGATACTACTTGATGCCCCAATACGTGTTGCACCAGCTTCAATCATTTTCATGGCGTCTTCATAGGTTCTAACGCCCCCAGATGCTTTAACGCCCATTAAAGGGCCAACCGTTTCACGCATTAATTTAATATCGTGAACTTCTGCACCACCTTTAGAAAAACCGGTTGAAGTTTTCACAAAATTGGCACCAGCTTTTTTTGCCATTAGACAGGCTCTTACTTTCTCATCGTCAGTTAAATTACAGGTTTCAATTATAACCTTTAAAGTTTTGTCTTTTATAAGTTCTTTTAAGGCTTTAATTTCATCATAAACAATGTGGTCAAAAGAATTTTTTAAAGCGTTTTGGTTAATTACCATATCAAATTCGTCTGCGCCATTGTTTAATGCTTCTTGACATTCTTGAAGTTTAGTTTCTAAAGAATGTGTTCCAGCTGGAAAACCAATCACGGTACAAGTTAGTACTTCTGTTTCTTTTAAAAGATTATGGACATAAGAAACATAAATTGGGTCTACACAAACACTCTTAAAATTATAAGTTTTAGCCTCTAAAACTAACTTATCAATATCTTTGAGTGTCACGGTTGGACCCAATTTAGTATGGTCAATCATTCGGTTTAATTTCATTTTTTTTGCTCCTTTGATGTTTAACTAAATAATATATTTGGACAATAACTAAGGCACCGTTAATTATTGAAACAGATAAGCTGCCAATTAATATCCCATATGTGACAAATAAAATAGCCCCTAAGAGATTAACAAACCGTATTTTTACTTCGCCTTTCATTAAAAACGATCCTAAGACGAATAAACCTGCTAGTATGCCAACGACTTCTTCTGGTCTAAATAATTCCTGAAAATTTATAAATATCATTCGTTCTCCTTATATGTCTATCACTTGATTCAGATCTATTCTGATTAAAGTGCTATTAACTTTAGTAAATTTAGCTTTTTTTAAAGCTTTATTTACCTTCTTAGTTTGCTTAGGTTCAATCACTTTCGTGTTTTCTATAAACCCAGGCACATTGGTTGTATATTTTTCTATTTTCGCCATGACTTCATCATAAGGTAATATGCTGGTTTCTAAGCCACTTCTATAATAAATAAAGTCGATGTGTGGTGGAAACAAGGTTCTAGTGTTTTCAGCCCATTCCATTGTAAAATGGACTCGATCTTGTTCATCTACTACCACAAAATAGTTAGGTACATAAACATTTTGTTCTTTATAATATCGATGTAAATCATACTGTTCATTGACATATTTTAAACATTCATTTAGTTTAATTTGTGGATAGGAATAGTAGTTATCAAGTTGATATGAAAATTTTTCTTTAAAGTTTTGTTTCGCAATTTCAAAACCACGGCTAACTACTTCAAATCTAAAAGGCATTACATCTTCATATAAAGAATTATAAGTTGAAAAATTAAATTCTTTACATAATTTTTGAGTAATTTCAAAAATGATATTAGACGAATAAGTTGGTGTTAACAATGGTACTTCCAACCTAAAATTAACATCTAAAAAATGCGGGTTTAATTTATAAATGTCTTGAACAGTAGAACGTCTTGAGACCACAAAATCAGCACTACTCTTTAAAATTGGATGCCTATATGCGATTCTCAATTCATTTGATGTATCATCAGCATCAATAATGGTTGCTTCAGGAACATCATTAAAAAACGATAATAATCGTTCATAATCAAATTGTCTTGTCTTTTCTTTGAAAAAATGTAGTATAAATACATCCATAAAGAATCACCTACTCATTTAATTTTACCACAGTCAATTATTTCATTCAATTCTGATTGGTTATTTAACTTATTTGTAATTTCTAACTTAGATCTTATTTCAATCACTGGTGTAATGGATATTATACCATTATGAAACGCATAAACATCACTATTTTCATCTTCAGTGAGTTTCATTGGCTTATAAGAAGAAACAAATTCATTTTCACCAATTTGGTCATAAACTGCTTCATGATAGTGTTTGCCTTGAACAGTGAAACTAATGCCAACTGGTTCAGCAAATCTTGAGGCAGGGAAATTGATATTTAATAAATAGTCTTTCGAAATTAATTTCTTATCAATTAAATGACCGATAATTTTAGAGGTATACTTTTTTGTCATGGGATAGTTAAGATGTGGGCTTGAAACTGCAATAGCGGGAACTCCAAAAAGCAACGCTTCTGAAGCTGCACCAACCGTTCCACTATGAAGGATATCAGAACCAATATTAGGGCCCCTGTTAATCCCAGAGACCACTAAATCGAAATTAACATCTTTATGGAGCATAAAAGCCATTCTTGTACAATCAGCTGGTGTTCCAGTGGTTGACAAAGCACTTTTAGCACCATATAAGTTTCCATAATCTTTTACTTCGATTGGAATTCTTAAAGACAATGCTTGAGATTTACCACTTTGGTGGTATTCTGGCGCAACGATATAAACGTCTCCAAATGGTAAGACTGCTTCTACAAGTAAATGAAATCCTTTTTCTGTAATACCATCATCATTAACGACCAGTATATTCATCTAATTCCTCCAATACTTTTTCACATCTTGGACAAACTTGATCATCATTGACTTCATCGACATAGTTCCAACATCTTTCACATTTATGTCCAACAGATGGTTTTGCGGTTACTTCAAGTTTATCGGAGATTTCATAATGAATATGAGAAACCATTAATACTTGGATTAAGTTTGTTTCTAATTTATCAATTGATTCTTTCATCTTCTTAGGTAATTTGATGGTTAGATCTGCTTCTAGACTTTTACCAATCACACGATCTTTACGAAGTTGTTCTAGTGTCAACAAAACTTCATCTCTTACAGTATAAAAAGCTTCAAAATTTTCCATTAAATCGCCAACTTCATAATGAATGACTTCATCAAAACGTTCTAAATAAACATCTTCTTTATGTTCAAATGGTAAAAACCAATAAGCTTCACTGGTTGTATGTGGAATGATCGGGTTCAATAATTTAAGCAAAGTCATTAAATGGTGATAAATGACTGTTTGTGTCCCTCTTCTAATAGGTGAATTAGCCGCTTCAATGTATAAAATGTCTTTAGAGTAATCAAGATAATAAGCAGACAAATCATTAATTATATAATTTGTGATTAGACGATTTACTGCATCAAAACGGTATTCTTCATAAGCTTTATAAACATCAGCTTTCAACATTTCTAGTTTAACAAGCATAACTTGGTCAAGTTTATCTAATTGGTCGAATGTTAGTAAGTTTTTAGAAGGTTCAAAGTCAAATAAATTCGATAACATATATTTGAATGTATTGCGGATTTTGCGATATGTTTCCGAAGATTGTTTAATCATTTCATCTCCAATTTTCACATCACTAGCATAATCTACACTGGAAACCCATAACCTTAAGATATCTGCTCCATGCATTTTAATAATCATATTTGGATCTACGGTATTGCCTAAACTCTTGGACATGGCTCTACCCTTATCATCTATGACAAAACCGTGTGAGATGACAGTTTTATAAGGTGCTTTTCCTGTTACTGCTACACCAGTGGTTAGACTTGAATTAAACCAACCTCTATATTGGTCAGATCCTTCTACATATAAATCAGCTGGATAAGTTAATCCTCTTCTTTCTAACAATTGGTGCGAAGACCCTGAGTCAAACCATACATCCATCGTATCTGTTTCTTTTATAAAGATATTATTAGGGCTTTTTGGATGGGTATATCCTTTTGGAAGCAAGTCTTTGGCTTCATACTTATACCAAGCATTTGATCCTTCAGCCTCAAAAATATCCGCAACATGATCAATTAATTTTGGATCTAAGATTGGTTCGCCATCTTCACTATAAAATACAGGAATTGGTACCCCCCAAGCCCGTTGACGCGATATACACCAGTCACCTCTACCTTCAATCATATTATGAATTCTTAATTCGCCCCATTTTTGAACCCAATTAACTTCTTTAATTTCATCTAACAATTGGCTTCTTAAAGACTCAATTGAAGCAAACCATTGTGGAGTAGCTCTAAAAATAACTGGCTTTTTTGTACGCCAATCATGCGGATAACTATGGGTAAAATAGGAAACATGTAATAACGCTCCAAGTTCTTTTAACCGGTCGATAATTTTTGGGTTTGCAGACTCATAATACAAACCTTCAAATTCACCAGCTTCACTGGTAAAAATACCTCTATCATCAACTGGAACTAAAATATCAAGATTATATTTCATACCGACATTATAATCGTCTTCACCATGTCCTGGAGCGGTATGGACTAGACCGGTACCATCTGTATCGGTAACATGATTACCTAAGATAACCGGAAGTTTTTTATTATTAAGCGGGTGTAAATAAATAGCATATTCAAGTTCAGTTCCTTTAAACGTTTTAAGAATGGTATTATTTTCAAATTCTAATATTTCAGAAACTTTATTGAATAGTGTTTCGGCAACAACATATTGTTTTTGATTAGCTTCAAATAAAACGTAGTTCATTCTTGGGTTGGCGCTAATCGCCAAGTTTGCAGGTAGTGTCCAAGGTGTAGTTGTCCATATGATTAAATGGGCACCTTTAAAAGCACCTTCAACTACTTCAAAAGAAACATAAATAGAAGGTGATTTGACATCTTGGTATTCAATTTCCGCTTCTGCTAAGGCAGATTCACTTGATGGTGACCAATAAACTGGTTTTAATCCTTTATAAATCAACCCTTTTTCCGCCATTTTAGAAAACACTCTAATTTGGTCTGATTCATAAGTTTTTTGCAAGGTGATATAAGGGTTATCCCATTCACCTAAAATACCTAAACGTTTAAATTGCCCTTTTTGGTTTTCAACTTGTTCCATAGCATATTCTGCACAAAGCTTTCTAAAAGCAAGTGTTTTAAGTTCTTTCCTATTCACACCTTTTTTAGTTACCGCTGTTTCGATTGGCAACCCGTGGGTATCCCACCCCGGAATATAAGGCGCATAAAAACCACTTAAAGTTTTATATCGTAAGACAAAATCTTTAATGATTTTATTTAATGCATGCCCAATATGCACCGATCCATTTGCATATGGAGGTCCATCATGTAAAATAAATGATTTACCTTTCTTGTTTAATTCTAATGTTTTAGTATATAAATCAATACTTTCCCACTTTTCTTGAAAGTCAGTTTCTCTGACCCCAAGATTACCCCGCATTGGAAAGTCTGTTTTGGGTAATAATAGTGTGTCTTTCAGTTCCATATTAATAAATCCTTTCTATAAATAAAAAAACGCCGTTAGAGAAGTCTCTAAGGGCGATTGACCGCGGTACCACCTTAGTTCCGTATGCAATACGGCACTTATTTTTCAATGAGTTGCTCCATGGTGATGTATTAGTAGGTTTTATATTAGGCTTACACCACCCCTAATTCGCTTAAATAAAATGATCTACTTCTATGTGTCCATTTCTACACAACGATTTACTTTTGTCTTATTATAACATAGTTATCTTATTTTCAATAGGTTTTTGATTGCTAGTTATTCTTTATATTCATCTACGAATCTTTGTAAAGTACCGTCTTTAAATTCTTGGTTTCTTGCAAATAAGAATATTTTCTTGCTAATCTGCTCAATTCTACCATCTGCTGCGAAGATAACTCCAGATAGAAACGCAACAATTTTATTGGCTTGTTCAGCAGGCAATAGTTCAAAATTAATAACAAGGGGTTTACCATTTAAAAGTTCTGTGGCTAAATCAACGATATACTTATCCTCATCATTATCGGCTTCTTCAAAAATAATTCTTTCAAAAGCTGTTAGAATTGGTTGAGATTGATAATTAGGTAATTTTACATCTTCTTTTTTTAATTTTGAAAATAAAGCCATTATTTACTCCTTATTTAACTAATAAACGACCAATTCTAACCATTGTTGCCCCATTTTCAATCGCAACTTGGTAGTCATCAGACATTCCTATGGATAATTCAGACAGTTTATAGTATTTTTTTAGTAAGTTTACCCGTTTAAATACTTCATCGGTTTTGGTTAAGTTGTTTTGTTTCCCCATTGCCATGAAACCTACTATTTCTATTTTATCATATTTTTTTAATCTTTGAATAAATTCATCTAAATATTCTTCATGGATGCCAGTTTTCA
>JAQUCY010000033.1 GCA_028685975.1 Acholeplasmataceae bacterium
AAAAGATATAATTACCAATTTATTGGTTGAATTAAAAAGAGGAACTCAAACCCTAGCGGTACTGTCTCTCTTCAACGATAAACAATATGGGTATTCACTATTACAAGCACTGGAGGAAAAAGATATCCCAATAGAGGCGGGAACACTCTATCCTATGTTAAGAAGACTTGAAACCCAAGGTATCCTTACTTCTGAGTGGGATACTGAGGAATCAAGACCAAGAAAATTTTATCAACTGTCTAGTTTTGGACACCAAGCTTACAATAACTTAAAAGAAGCATACTTTAAAATGCATAAAGATTTAGTGGCACTAATACAGGAGGAAAACCATGAATAATCTAATAGATCGTTACGTCTATGATGTTACAAAAAAACTTAAAGAGGAACAAAGAGCAGAAATTGATAAAGAATTAAGAGCACATATTTATGATATGTTAAACGGAGACGAATCTGAAGATAATGTCAAGAAAGTATTAACTAATCTTGGCGCACCTTCAAAATTAGCATCCAATTATAAAGAACCAAGATATTTAATTGGTCCAGAATTATTTGATGATTACTTATCTGTCTTAAAAATAGTAATAATCGTGTTTGGAATAATTGCTTTAATCAGTGGGTTAATTCAATTATTTAAACCAGACGACAATATATTTGAAACGTTTATAGATGTCTTATTCGGTTCGATTATCGGGTCATTATTTACCGGATTTGCTTTAACAACACTGGTATTTGCTATTTTAGAATACCGTAACGTTAAACTAAGACCTGAATTTAAAGTTGAATCTTTACCACAAATTCCAAAAACCCCTTCTAAAAAGAATTTAAGAGTTGAAACCATTGTGGAAATAATTTTATCAATTGTCTTTGGCGGTTTATTCATGTGGATTCTTCTTGTTAATTATGTCGACTTAAATTTTAACTTTGATACCTTTCAATTTCATTATACTGGTGCATTATTAAATAAAGACTTAATGTATATCTTTGTTCCCCTATTTGGTGTATCACTGGTAGTTGATAATATAATTAGAGTTTTTAAGTTAAAACAAGGTGGATATTCTAAAGTCTTATTGAGCACTTATACTATCTCTCAAATATTAGGTGTTTTACTATTTACAATTATATTCTTACAACCAAATATTCTCGTACCACAATACATTGATGCTCTAATAAACTCATCTGGTAACCAAAATATCTTAGATTCAATTATGTGGATATTTAGAAGTATCATAATTGTAATTTGGATAGGTACAAGTATTGAACTGGTAATCCTATGGTATAAAAAATTAAATCATCAAAACTAATAGAAAAAAGATTAGAGGTACTAAATGATACTTCTAATCTTTTTCTTTTTAAATTAAAATATTGATTCATTGATTGACTTGTTATATTCGTTCTAGTAAAGTAACGCTTTCTATGTGATAAGTTTGTGAAAACATATCGACAGGAGTTACGCTTTTGACATGGTAATGATTTTTAAACAAATCCAAATCTCTTGCCAAAGTTATTGGATTGCATGATACATAAACAATTTTTTCAGGTTTCATTTTGTTAACTGAATCAATGAAAGATTTATCAAGTCCTAACCTAGGTGGATCTACAATTATTTTATTAAACATTTGACTGTTATTTAAAATAAAATCTTTCGCATCACTAGCAATAAAAGTCGCATTTTCAATCTGGTTCATTTTTTTATTCTCATTTGCCATTAAAACTGAGTTTTGATTGAGTTCAACCCCAATTACTTCTTTAGCATATTTAGAGGCTGTTAAGGCAATCGTACCAATTCCAGAATAACAGTCTAATAAAACATCATTTTTATTCAAATCTAATTTATCTATCGCAATCTGATAGAGTTTTTCAGTCTGGTTCGGGTTTACTTGGTAGAATGTATCCGGACCAATGTTATAATTTAAGCCTAATAATCTATCGGTGATGGTTTTCTTGCCATAAAGTAGTTTATATCTACTTCCTAATACGGCACTCGTTTTACGGTTGTTATAATTTAGATAGATTGATTTAATGTTTGGTTCTTTTTTCAGTTCTTTTAAAATATTATTAATTCCAGGAAAAACCTCTGAACCTATTACAAAACAAACCAACACTTCATCGGTATGGATTCCAACACGAACTAAAAGATGTCTAATAACCCCTGTTTTTTTATCCTCATCATAAACTTCTATTTTATGTTTTTTAAGCAGCGTATTGACATGTTTAATAATTTTGTTTCCTAATTGATTTTGAATCGGGCAATCACTCACATTGATAATCTTATGGGTATTTTCTTCATAAAATCCAGCAATTAGTTGGTTTTGTTTATTTTTAGAATAAGTCGTTAAGAGTTTTGTTCGGTAATTTTTAGGATTATTAGAAGCTATCGTATTTTCTACTATAGTTTTGATTTGATACTTATTCAGTTCTTTGACCATAACATCTTTTTTGTAGTTTATTTGGGCAAGGTAAGTCATTGTTTGAAGTTGACAACCACCACACCTTTCATAATACTGACAAAAAGGTTCTACTCTATCTTGGGAATCTGTCAATCGTTTTTTAATCTTAATTTGATTGTTATCAATATCACATTCAAATGTTTCTCCAATTAAAATATCTCTAAAATAACCTTTAACCCCTTCATGATATAAAACGCCTAATCCACGACTATCGATACTATTACAAGTTAGTGTTTTAATCATAACTTTACCTCATTAATTAGAGGATTTTTAGTCAAATAACTATTCAAATTGTTAACAATTAGTTTCATTAATATTTTGTCTGGTAGTGGCGTATTAGCAGAATTATGTGGTGTTATCAAAAGATTTTTAATTGCCCAATAAGGTGAACTTTCCTCAAGAGGTTCAGTTTGGAACACATCCAAGTAAGCACCTCTTATTTTATTGTTTTTCAAAAGTTTAATTAAATAGGATTCATCATGGGTTTGACCTCTTCCAACATTGACATAAAAAACATCTTGATGCATTAAATCAAACATTGATTTATCAATTAAATTAGTTGTTGTTTCACTTAATGGTAGCGAGTTTATAATGTAATCAGATTCTGCCATTAACTTTTGAAGCCCTTTAATTGTATTATATGTTTCATCAAACAAACTAGGTTCATTACTTCTTCTATATACACTTGAAGTAACATTAAAACCTTTAAGACGTTTCAGTATTTCCACGGCAATTGAACCACCGCCTATGAAACCAACTTTAGCACCATGTAAGTCTCTGAAATTAAAATATGATTTCCAAATATGATACTCCTGTTGGTAATGATATGTTTCAAAACCCTTATTAAAATTTAGAATTTGAGCAACAACCATTTCAGCAATTGAAACACTGTAAACATCTTTAGCATTTGTAAGTCTAATTCCATGTTTACTTAGATAAGAGATATCCAAAGTATCATATCCAGCCGTAATCAATAATATGTATTTTAGGTTTTTAAGTTTTTCTAAATTTTTGTTAATTTGTGAAGCCATTCCAACAAACACTTCCACCTCTTTGTCTAGTTCATGGACTACATTCCAAGATTTATCGAGTTCATCTTTAATTTGTTCATGAATTCTTTTAGGTATAAATATATTCATCTTATCAACTCCTAATCTCATTATACAATAAAAAGACCCAAACCTTATTATAGTTTGAGTCTCATTTTAGTTATTATGATTTAAAATAGTGAATATAGCAAAAAGATAGAACTCATCAATGAAGCAACCAAACTGACAACAGTAATCTGGGTATTAATACTTGGACCTGCTGTATCTTTAAACGGATCACCTACAGTATCTCCTACTACAGTCGCCTTATGTGCATCTGAACCCTTACCACCAAAATGACCAGCTTCAATAAACTTTTTAGCATTGTCCCATAAACCACCACTGTTACTCATAAATAATGCCAATAGTAAGCCTGTAATAATGTTGCCCGTTAAGAATCCCCCTATTGCCCTCACACCACCAATAAATCCAACAAGTAATGTCAGTATAATAGCGAATAGTCCTGCTGGAATTAATTCTTTCAATGCGCCAAGAGTGCCTATTTCAATACATTTATCATATTCAGGAACAACACCAGCTTTTCCTTCTTTAAGTCCTTCGATTTCATCAAACTGGCGATGAATTTCCTTAACCATCTTGCTAGCATTCTTTTCGACACCTAACATTAATAAAGCACTAAATACTGCTGGAACGGTTGATCCAACCAGTAATCCAAAAAACACCAATGGATCCATAATATCAAAACCAGTCAATAGCGGTATTGATAATCCTCTTTCAAGGATTGACATATTTACTTCACTCATAAAAGCACCTAACAATGCGATAACAGTTAGCCCTGCCGCACCAATCGCGAACCCTTTTGTTACTGCTTTTACAGTGTTACCCGCACTATCAAGTTCATCAGTAATATCTAAAACTTCATCACCCAAGTTCCCCATTTCTGCTAAACCTCTTGCATTATCAACAATAGGGCCGTATGCATCATTAGATATAATCATTCCGACAATCGATAACATTCCAACCGCTGCCATAGAAATGCCAAACATCCCGTATTCTGAACCTTGAATAAAGGAACCATCTGCTAAAGGAGCCATAATTAAATAAGAGCCAAGAGCGCTAATTGCGATACCAACTATCGCCGGCATTACTGACAAGAAACCATAGCTCATTCCAGAAATCAACGTTAAAGCTGACCCACTTTGAGCTGCTTCAGCCACCGTTTTGACTGGTTTATGTGCATCGTTTGTAAATAGATCACTGGTTATTCCTATAACCACCCCAACCACTAAACCAATCATAGCGGCACCATAGATACGCCACTCATAATTTAATACATAAGTTGCGATACCAGTAAATATAGCATATAAACCTGTGGTAATATAAGTGCTCTTATTTAAAGCACTAGTTGGTCCACCTTTTTTACCCATTCTAGCGAATAATATACCAATCATTGAAGCTAGTAAACCTAATATTGCAAAGACAAATACTGTTGAAGTATGCTTTGTAACACCTAACTTACTATCTAAAGAAATAGCCATCACTAACGCTGCTGACATTGACGCTACATTAGAATCAAATAAATCTGCACCCATTCCTGCAACATCACCAACATTATCACCTACATTATCTGCGATAACCGCAGGATTTCTTGGATCATCTTCAGGGATTCCAAGTTCCACTTTACCAACTAAATCGGCTGATATATCTGCAGTTTTTGTGAAAATACCACCACCAGCTTTCGCAAAAAGAGCTAATGATGATGCTCCAAAACTGAAGCCTAATAAAGCTTGAGAATTACCAACTAAAAAGAAAACTAACGCAACCCCCAATAAAGACCCACCTACAACAGCCATCCCCATTACCGAGCCACCTCTAAAACCCACTAAAAAAGCCGGTTTTATACCTTTTTTAGCAGCTTCAGCTGTTCTCATGTTAGCTGAAGTCGCAACTTCCATACCGATAACACCAGCGATTCCTGAGAATAAAGTCCCAAAAATATAACTGATTGCCATCCAAATGTTATCAACCGGACTATCTTGCCATATAAATTTAGGCAAAAAAAGTAATATTAAAGTTGCAGCGACAAGTGTAAACCAAAATAACATTTTATATTCTCGTTTCAAAAATGTTCTGGCTCCTTGTTTAATGTAAGAACCTATTTCTCTTATTCTTGTATTCTCTTGTGGTTGACGTTTAACCCACAATAATAATAAAATTGCCAATGCAAATGCTAATAAAGAAACCATAATAGATGCTAGTAAAATCCAATTCACGGTAATGCCCCTTTCTAAAAACGCTTTCAAATCTATTATAAACCCATAAATTCTAATGTTTAAAAAAATCTTATATTTTTCATAATCTATCAATGCTATCTATATTTACGAAAAAAAAGTATCCAAAATTGGATACTATTCTTTATGTGATTTCAATGGATAAATCCCTGAAACAGGCAATGTAAACATAAATCCGATAACCTCTTCATGTGAATTGGTTAAAACTTTTTGAATTTCTTCTACAACGATTGGTACTTGTTCATCTTTAGGTATTACCGTAAAGATTGTCTTTGATGAACCAACTTTTTTCGCATTAATTTCTTGGAAAGGACCACTTAAAAAATAGTTTAATCCTTCGTATTCTAAAACCGCTTTTGCCATTCCCTCACTGTCTAGGATGGTAGCTCCTCTAACTTTCAATCTGATAAATGTATCTAAAATAGTAGGTAAGTGAGATAAATCGTTTAAAACTATATACAGTATTTGCATGTTATACTCCTTTACGCTATGCCTTCAATTGAAGACAATTGATTTAACTTATCAAGACCATTAATTTCGCCTGCTTTACTAATTGCATATTTAGCGAAAATTGGTCCGGTAGTTTCATAGACTAATATACTTAACATTATGATGGTTGATATAAGTGGATAGAAGGTTGGCATTTGACTGCTTACAACAACTAGTAAACCTAATGAAACTCCACCTTGTGGCAAGAGTGCAAACCCTAAGTATTTTTGTACAACTGATTCTGCATCAGCAATCTTAGCCCCAACTCGTACGCCACCATATTTTCCAAATCCTCTTGCAAAAATATAGGCAATAGCTAGTAGAGAAACCAGAACTGAGGTTTTAATAATTCCTAAGTTTAAACTCGCACCAGCTAATGTAAAGAACACGACATAAAATGGGGTTGTAAAATCATTTAAGCTATTAAAAACACCTTGTGGTTTCTTAACTATATTAGCTACCATTGTCCCAATCATTATATTAATTAATAAACTAGACATACCTAGATTATACTGATTAAAGTAATGATTTAATAGTACTGAAGCCCCAATTCCTAAAAATACTGCAATTATAGACAACACTTGCATATCGTCACGTATTTTATCAAACTTAACGACAATCTTCGATAAAACAAATCCTAAGACCAACCCAATAATAATTGATCCAAAAACTTCTATAAAAGGTTTCGTGATCATTAACCATACTGGCATTGAAGTAGTCGATGTTAGCATTTGAGCAATTGAGATAAAAAAACCAAAAATAACTATCCCATAAATATCATCAAGGGCTGTTACTGGTAAGACTGTTTTTGTTAATGGTCCATAAGCCTTATATTGTCTCATAACCATCAAGGTTGCTGCAGGTGCTGTGGCAGCACTCATTGAAGCTAATATCAGTCCAAAAGCTATATTTCCACTACTAAACGGTTGATATCCAATCATAATTGGTTCTGGTTTAGGAATGAAGAATAATATTAAAAACACCGTTGTTACAGCACCAATTACTTCAAACATGGTAATAATATTAATCTTTTTACCAACTTTTTTCATTTGGTTAATATTAAATTCACTTCCGATAGAGAAGGCAATGAAAGCTAATGCAATCTCACTAATAAATTTTAATGTGTTTTGGTCCTCAGAAGTAATAAAACCTTCTCCACCTCCAAACAACAACATTAAACTTGGTCCTAGTATTAAACCAAAAACTAGATAACCCGATACTTCTGGTAGTTTAAATCTCTTAGCTATTTTACCACCGATAAAACCTATTAAAAGAACTACCGCAACTTTAAAAACCAATAACATAAACTCGCTCCTATCCTCATTATAATAAAAAAACGCATATTAAATATACGCTTAATAACTCCTATGAGGTTAGCTGTCGGGTTCAGAACATTAAGTGTCCTTTCTATAAAATAGATTCACCCCCATTAATTGGGTCCCCCACTCACGAAGATTCGGAGAGTTCTTTTTCATTATAATCT
This sequence comes from Acholeplasmataceae bacterium, assembly GCA_028685975.1. Lineage (GTDB taxonomy): Bacteria > Bacillota_I > Bacilli_A > Acholeplasmatales > UBA5453 > UBA5409. The sequence continues at coordinate 7,760 of JAQUCY010000033.1, forward strand.
AAAATGCATTATAATTCAATCTAATTATTAGTAAAAACGTTTTAATCATAATATGATATAATAAGTTCATGATTTGGAGGGATTTAATAATGAAAGTTTTATTTATCGGAACTGGTGTAATGGGTGGACCGATGGCACTAAATTTAGCAAAAAACAATGTTGATGTTACCGTTTATAATCGAACAGTTGAAAAAGCAAAAGCGTTAGAACCACATGTAAAAGTTGCGACTGATTTGGTTTTTGCTGCAAAACATGCTGATATTATTTTTAGTATCGTTGGTTATCCGAGTGATGTTAAAGAGGTTTATGAAACAATTATTCCACACTGTAAAAAAGGAACAATCTTAGTTGATATGACAACTTCTTCTGTTAGTCTTGCAATTGAACTAAATGCTCTTGCAAAACAACATGGTCTTGAAATGTTAGATGCTCCCGTTACTGGAGGAGACTCTGGCGCTATCAATGGCACACTATCTATCATGGCTGGTGGTGACGAATCAACCTATCATACCATTTATCCTTACTTGACTTATATGGGTAAAACAATTACCTACATGGGCAATCCAGGCAGTGGTCAAACAATGAAGTTAGCTAATCAAATTACAATTGCTGGAAACATTCTCGGTATCGCAGAAGGTCTATATTTTGCCAAAGAAAAAGGGTTAAACTTAGAAGATGTCTATAAAGTAATCACTGGCGGTTCAGCCTCTAGTTGGCAAGCTATTCATAATGGTAAAAAAATGATTATAAAAGATTATCAACCAGGATTTTATGTTAAACATTTTTTAAAGGATTTAAAGCTTGCTTTAGAAGAGTCTAAAGAACTGGATTTACCTCTTTTAAAACTTGCTGAAAAAGCATATTCAATTTTAAGTAAACTGCATAATGATTCTGGAACTCAAGCTATTATTGAGTATTACCTTAATCAAGAAAATAAAAAGCGACTCATGTGAAGTCGCTTTTATTTCATTGGGTGTATACCAACCACTGGTACTACAAACATAAACCCAACTGTATCACTTTTAGAATAATTTAATAGATGTGAAATGGTTTTAATAATTAAAGCTGAATCCTCATCGTTTGGGATAACTGAAAATATGGTTTTTGAATCTTCCACGTGTTCAGGAACAGCTCTATCGATAGAACCTTTCATTAAATAACTTAAAGTTTGAGATTCCCTAAGGGCTTTTCCCATGCCATACGAGTCAACTATCGTTGCCCCCTTAACCCCATGTTTTACAAAGACTTCAAGAATATCGTCCATGTAATCTGAATCATTCAATACGATAAATAACGCTTGCATAAGATACCTCACTTTTAATAATGTTACCTTAAAACATTAAAATAAACAAGTCATTGGCTAACTAATAGTTTATAAAAATTGCTAATTTAAGCTTTTTTCAAGAGTTTAATTTGAATTTAAATTTTTATGCGCCACTGCCATCATTAACTTAATACGATTTAATTGGTTAACACTTGAAGCACCTGGATCATAGTCAATAGCAACAATATTAGCTTCATTATATTCATTTCTTAATGCTTTAATCATACCTTTACCAACCACATGGTTCGGTAAGCAAGCAAATGGTTGCATACAAATAATATTCGGGACATCATCTTTAATTAACAAAACCATTTCTCCTGTTAAGAACCATCCTTCACCTGTTTGATTACCTAATGATAAGATGTTTTTTGCAACATCTGCTATTTGGTGGATATCATGATAAGCTGTAAAATGTTTTGAAATACTTAAATATTTGTTGATGTTTTTTCTAATACGTTCCATATACTTGATTGTTAAGTTTGCGATTGGCTTCATCTTTTTATCATGACCGATTAAATCTGCTTTAACCATACTATTTTTAAGTGTATATAAGAAAAAATCATATAAAGCAGGCATAACAGCCTCACCACCTTCTTCCTCAACAATTTTTACAGCGTCATTGTTGGCATAAGGGTGAAATTTAACTAAAATTTCGCCAACTAAACCAACTTTGGGTTTTACTTCGTTTGTCATAGGAAAATCATCAAAAGTTTGAATGGTTTCATAACACAATGCATCAAAAGAGGTATTAAGTTTTCCACTGAAAAAAGTTTTACCAAGTTCATTATATTTATTATAAAGTTCATTCGCAGAACCTTTAGTTTTTTCATATGGTCTAACTCGATATAGTACTTTCATCAATAAATCACCATAAACCAAGGCTTGCATGCCTTCTTTAATTAACTTATATGATAATTTAAAACCAGGGTTCTTTTCTTTTCCTAATGTATTTAATGAGATGACTGGAATATGTTCTAAATTCATGTCTTTCAATGCTTTTCTAATAAAAGCAATATAGTTTGTCGCCCGACATCCACCACCTGTTTGAGTAATTAGTAAAGCGACTTTATCTAAATCATACTTGCCTGATTTTAATGCTTCCATTAGCTGCCCAACAACTAAGATTGAAGGATAGCAAGCGTCATTATGAACATATTTTAATCCGGTATTTTCATCAGCAAGTGTAGTATCATGAAGAATCTCGACGTTATACCCTGCTTTTCTAAATACTGGTTCTAATAATTCAAAATGTATTGGACTCATTTGTGGTGCTAAAATAGTGTGTGTTTTCTTCATTTCTTTAGTAAATATGACACGTTCTTGAGCCGTTGTTGCCTCTATTGGCATAATTGAACGTTGATGACGTTTTTCAATCGCTGCTTTAAGAGAACGAATCCTAATTCTTGCAGCTCCTAAGTTATTAACCTCATCAATTTTAATTAGAGTATATATTTTATTATGTTTTTCTAGTATTTCTTTAACTTGGTCAGAAGTGACGGCATCTAGACCACATCCAAAACTTGTAAGTTGTACCAGTTCTAATCTGGTTTGTTCTGTCACAAAGTTTGCAGTTCTGTACAATCTGTTGTGATAAACCCATTGGTCAACCACTCTAATAGGTCTTTCTAATGAACCCAAATGAGCAAGAGAATCTTCACTAAAAACAACAAATCCATAACCATTTATCAACTTATTCATTCCGTGATGAACCTCTGGATCAATATGATAAGGTCTTCCTGCTAAAACAATCCCAAATAAATTGTTATCATTCATATACTTTAAGGCTCTTTCACCTTCTTTTTGAGTATCTATCTTGACCTTTTCCATTTCTTTAGCTGCTAGATTGACAGCCTCAGTAACATCTTTTTTAGATACTCCAGTATTTTTAAATACTTCATATAGTTTATCAGGAAGTAATTTTAAATCATGAAAAGATATAAACGGATGAACCAAAGGGATTTTTTTATCAATTAAATCATCAACATTATTCTTAATCACTTCAGGATAACTAATAACTACGGGGCAATTAAACTGATTGTCAGCAGTCAAATCTTCTTTATGTTCATACATAACAGAAGGGTAAAAGATAAAATCTAATTTTTGTTCTAGAAGCCAACTGATATGACCATGAACCAGTTTTGCTGGGTAACAAACAGATTCACTCGGAATTGTTTCAATCCCTTTTTGATAAATTTTATTGTTTGATGGTGGTGATAAAACCACTC
>JAQUCY010000099.1 GCA_028685975.1 Acholeplasmataceae bacterium
GAAACCACCGACTTCTTCTTTAATTTCTCGCTTTAAAGTTTCTTCTAAAACTTCTCCACTTTCAACCCCACCACCTGGAGTTGTATAATCATGAAACATATGCGAGTAGGTTAGTAAGATCTTATGAGCTTTAAGAATAATTCCTCTAACACTTATTCTTTCTTTTTTAATCATTTCGATATTAAGGTTATCTTCTATTATAGTACCAATTAGTTTCATAATGTTTCCTTTTTAGCCCTTGGATGATGTTCATTATATGTTTTTTTAATTTTTTCATCTGTTAAATGGGTATATATTTGAGTGGTTTTCAAGTGTTCATGACCTAATAATTCTTGGACGACCCTTAAATCAGCACCATGGTTTAACATGGTGCTCGCAAAACTGTGTCTTAACATATGAGGGTGTACATGAATAAATTCACCTGCATCTTTAAATAGTTTATTAATAATTACCCTTAAACCTCTTGTGGTGAGTGGCGTTCCTTTATAGTTAATAAAAACTAAATCTGTATGAACGCCTTCTCCTTTACTTAACAATTTAGGTCTCGTATAAGTCAAATAATGTCCAATTTCTCTTATTAGAGCATTATGTAGTACCACGATTCTTTGTTTAGCACCTTTACCTTTTATCTTAATCTGTCTTAGCGATAAATCAATATCTTGAACTTTCAAATCACAAAGTTCACTTGCTCTTAATCCTAAACTAAATAGCATATCAAAAATTAAATAGTTACGATCACCCAGTGGAGTCGTTCTGTCTATAGACTCATAGATTAATCTAATTTCTTTATCATCGATCACTTCAGGTAGTTTCTTATCTTGTTTTGGAGCTTTTAATAATACAGTTGGATCCGTTATTATATGACCTTCGTTTTTCAAATATCTGTAGAAGGCCTTCAAGCTTGATAGCTTTCTCGCAATAGATTTTTTAGAAAATTTATTAGTTGATAAATAATTTAAGTAATATCCAAAAGTACGCTCTCTTTCTATTAAAAGCGTATCTGAAAAACCTTCTTTTAATAAGAAATCGCGAAACTGGCCAACATCAGTTAGATAAGCCTTTGCTGTAAAAGAAGAATATCTTTTTTCATTGAGTAAATAATCATTAAATTGTTTAACTACGATTTCATCAGTCATTAAATTACTATATACTCATTAAAATGTTAGACTTTCTAGATAGAGTATATTTCATCCTTTCTTTTTAAATCAAACCGATAGGTATTAACTTTATTAACCGGTTTTTCGTCTTATTCTTTTATATTATCGTTATTTTTAACATTCATTTCAATTAAATAATGATTTAAAGATTGTTCACTTCTATCTTTATACAGTTGTTTACGTTCAATTTTACGATGCTTACCTAAACTTGGTAAGAGACCTAAGTTCGCATTCATTGGGTTAAACACTTTATTCGGGGTAGAAATATAATAAGCTAATGCTCCAATCATCGTTTCTCGTGGAAATGGTTTTAATTCTTTTCCTTTTAAATATCTTTCCATATGGAATGCCGCCGTTAATCCACTTGAGGCACTTTCTACATAACCTTCAACACCACTAATTTGACCTGCTATAAAGATATTAGGATACTCTCTTACTTGATAACAGGCATTTAATAAATTGGGTGATTCAAAATAAGCGTTTTGGTGCATTACCCCATACCTTAATATTTCCGCATTTTCTAACCCAGGGATTAATCTAATAATTCGCTTTTGTTCCCCAAACTTCAGATTTGTTTGAAACCCGACAATATTGTACATTGAACTAATGGCATCATCTTGACGTAATTGGACAACAGCATAAGGCTTATTTTCATCTTTTTCTAAACCCACTGGTTTTAGTGGTCCATATGTTAATGTATCAAAGCCTCTTTTAGCCATTATTTCAACAGGCATACACCCTTCAAAGACATTAATTTCAAAGTCCTTTAAAGTTGCTATTTCAGCATTAACTAATTCATTATAGAATATTGTATATTCTTCTTTTGTCATAGGGCAATTTAAGTAAGCTGCTTCACCTTTATCGTAACGGCTCTTTAAATAACAAACGTTCTTATCAATGGTTTTTTCATCGATTATTGGAGCTATTGCATCAAAGAAGTGTAGTTCACTTGTATGTAATAACTTTGTTAACGATGCTCTTAATGCATCACTAATAAGTGGTCCTGTAGCTATAATAGTTGGCATATTACGATCAATTTCAGTGACTTCTTGTTCAATGATTGTTATATTGGGATGAAAGATGAGTTTTCCTGTAATATATCTAGAAAATAAATTTCTATCAACCGCTAAACTGGATCCCGCTTTTACTTCACTATGTAAAGCTGCCTTAATAATAAGAGAGTCTAAATCTTGCATTTCAACTTTCAGCATACCAACCGCATTGAGTGGATCTTTACTCCTTAAAGAATTCGAACAAACCAATTCACCAAATAGATTCGTTTGATGTGCTTCAGTTGTTTTTTCTGGACGCATTTCATAGAGATTAACTTTAATCCCTTTATTGGCTAAAAAATAGGCTGCTTCACTGCCGGCTAACCCAGCTCCAACAACATTCACTTTCATCATATTATACGTCCCTTCACTTTCTTTTAATTCATTATTATTATATACTATTTATGAGGTGATTTGTATGGCTACAATCAAAGATGTTGCAAAAGAAGCAAACGTTAGTGTTGCTACAGTATCAAGAGT
>JAQUCY010000034.1 GCA_028685975.1 Acholeplasmataceae bacterium
GGTTTTTTAATTGCTTTTGATCAAGATTTAGAAGCTATTAATTATGCGTCAGAAAAATTAAAAGATTTTAATAATAAGATAATTATCCATTCTAACTTTAAAGATGCTAAAAAGCACTTAATTGAACTGGGATATGATCATGTTGATGGCATTTTTATGGATTTAGGGATGAGCTCATTTCAAATAGATGATAGTGAAAGAGGATTTAGTTATATGGAAGATGGACCTCTCGATATGAGAATGAATCAAAACAATCCATTAACTGCTGAAGAAATCCTGAATTCATATAGTCTAAGTGATTTGAACAACATTTTCAAAGTATATGGTGAAGAACCTAAAAGTTATTTAATAGCCAAAAAAATAATTCAAAATAGACCATTAAAAACAACATTTGATTTAGTTAATATTACCGATCAATATAAAACAGGCAGTGGTCATTCAGCTAAAAGAGTTTTTCAAGCGTTGAGAATTTATCTTAATAATGAAATACACGTTTTAGAAACAGTGTTACCTGATGCATTAAGTTTACTAAAAAAAGACGGAGTCATATCAGTTTTAACATTTCACTCGTTAGAAGATAGAATTGTTAAGCATTTTATAAAGGAAAATGTTGAAGAGCCTTTTATCAAAGGGTTACCTACTTTACCTAAAGAAATGCCACTACGTTATTATAATAAAAAACCAATTTTGCCAAGTGAATCAGAAATTAGATCCAATCCAAGGGCGAAATCAGCTAAATTAAGAGCTGCAATAAAAAATTAAAAGGTCTGATTTTAGACCTTTTTCTTACGTGCACCGATAGTAATTTTAATATAATCAATATTTAAATTTTCTAATTCGGGGAGTTTCTTAATATACTCAAAGACGTTGTTATTAGAGATTTCTTTAATTTGGTTTGTATCCTTTAGTGCAATATGAATATGGGAATCCGCGTTATGCATAGGATTATCAATAGCTAAATCATAATATGTAGTTCCGTTAATGTGAAGTTCAACTGCAATTTTTTGTTCAATCAAAAAATCAAGGTTGTTATATATCGTAGAAACATTTGTATAACCACGTTCTAAAAGTTTAGATTGAATTTCTTTAAATGTTAAGTGGTTATCTTCTAAGATTTCGATTAATGCTTTTCTGGGTTCTGTAATACGCAGGTTTTTCTTTCGAAGCTTATTAAAATATTTTTCCTTTTCATTCATTTAATTCACCCCTTAATGTTTGAATGTTCTTCAAAATACTCACTCAAAATAGTTCTTAGGTTTTGTGTATGATAGTCAATAGTCTCAAACCTAGTTCCTTTATCATCGACAATATATTCTTCAAGAACGTGCAATTGTAATAAAGGTTTTCGTTTAAATAAACGATATAATCCGTAAGGTTTGCGTAACACAAATACCATAGGTATTATACCAACATTAGCGTCAACAGCAAAACGAATTGCTCCTTTTTTAAAGGGTCTAATATAATCACAGTAAGGTCTTAATGAAGATTCTGGATAGACACCAACCCAAGCACCACGTGCTAAAGCATCATTAAGCTGTTCTTGAAACTCCTTTAAGTGAGAACGTTTTGTTGGTATAGGAGCACCACCTAAAAACCTTAACCATCTACCGACAAAAGGGATACCTAAATTAGTTTGTAACATTAAAAAGTAAACCTTTTTTGGCCAGATAACAGTGCCAATTAAAAAAGCATCCATAGGATGTATATGATTACCAATGAAAATCTTTGCATGATCACGATGTTTTTTAAGTATCTTTTTATTTTTAACTCGGAACCCTAAAAATAGAGGAGCATAAAGATATCTGACGAAAATTTTGAGTAATAGAACTAAAATAGGGGTAAATACTTTGAAGTACCATTTTTTTCCAAAATAATCGTAACCCGTAGTTAACTCTACAGGTCGAGCATCGATTGTGTGGAATGTATGTTCGTTTTCATCTTCGACAGCATTATCTTTCTTGTCCATGTTATCGTTCATAACCTAACACCTCAGTATCAATATTATAACATATAATATTTAGATTAGTTTATGTTATAATTAATTAGGTGATATTATGATAATAGTTTATGGTGGTACATTTAATCCCCCTACAGTGGCACATAGAAAGATAGCTAAAATTGTAGTTAAGGGATTTAATCCTACTAAGTTTATTTTGTTACCTGTCGGTGATAAATATACATGGAAAGACCGCTTTGTTACTTTTGAACATCGCTTTAATATGCTTAAACTGTTATTTAATGAGGAGATTTTTGAGGTTTCCGATTTAGAGAATACCGAAAAGTATAAAGGGACATATCAATCACTTAAAACAATTAAAGATACATATAAAAGTAATGTATATTTCTTACTAGGCGCAGATAATCTTGACTATTTAGACCAGTGGATTAACTATGAAAAACTGGTTAGTGAATTTCGGTTCATCGTTTTAAGTCGTTCAAATTTAGATGTATTATCTATGATTAATGAAAAATTTCCTGATTATCACAATCATTTTCAACTGATAAATATAGATTTGAATATATCAGCATCGGATTTCAGAGAAAATCCGGATAATCATGAATTTATTCCAAATGTGGTTTATTCATATATTAAAAAGCATCAATTATACGGGGTGAAGTAATGTATAAACATGGTATTTTAAAAGTATTATCTGCAACACCAACCTTACAAGTTGGCAACCCTAGATTTAATACTAAAGAAATTAAAAAGATCCTCTTAGAAACTAAGGCGTCTTTAGCGCTGTTTCCAGAGCTCGCTTTAACGGGGTATACTTGTGGGGACATGTTTTACCAAGAAAGTTTAATTAGGTCCGCATTAAAAGGTTTGCAAGATTTGTTAGATATTAAATTTAAAGGGATTGTTGTGGTTGGAATGCCATTAGATATTGATGGTGTATTACTAAATACGGCGGTTGTTTTTAAAGAGGATAATATTTTAGGGGTTGTCCCAAAAACTTTTTTACCCAATACTGAAGAGTTTCAAGAAAAAAGATGGTTCAGCAGTGGGAAGGATATAAATATTGATGAAGTAATTATTTTAGGTCAGAAAGTTCCTTTTGGTCAATTATTGTTTGTTGAAGAAAAATCTGAGATTCGTTTTGGTGTAGAAATTTGTCAAGATATGTGGGCACCAGTATCACCTGGTAATTTATTATCTCTGGCAGGCGCTAATATGATTTTAAATTTAAGTGCTTCAAACGTGATTGTTGGTAAAGAAATTGTTAGAAAAAATACTGTTTTAGAACATTCTAGAAAAAACCAAGGGGCTTATATCTATACTTCAAGTGGTATTTCTGAGTCATCAAGTGAAACAATTTTTAGTGGTCATAATATTCACGCTATCATGGGTGAGTTAATTAACGAAAAAGTTGTTTCTGATTACAATACAGACTATTTAATAAGTGATATTGATTTTAAAGCGATTAATTTTCAAAGAAGAAAAGATTCAAATGTTAAGGATACATTACATCAATTTGATATAAAATATAAAGTGGTCTATTTTACATTAGATGAATCAACTGATTTTGAATTTTCTCATGAAGTTAACACCTACCCATTTATCGATGACAGAAAAGAAGCTTTTGAAGAGATTAGAACTATCCAAACTAGAGCTCTTGCTAAACGTTTAATAGTTTTGAATTACCCTAAAATAATTATTGGTGTTTCGGGAGGTTTAGATTCTACTTTAGCTCTATTAGTTGCTGTTGACACGTTTAACTACCTAAATAGAGACGTTAAAGACATAGTTGGGTTATCTTTACCTGGACTAGGTTCATCTAAACGAACCATGACTAATGCGAAAGCACTAGCAACAAAACTGGGGATTACTTTTAAGGAAATTGATATTAAAGAAGAATCGTATCTACATTTTGAAAAAATAGAACAAGATGCTGAGGATTTTTCGGTAACATACGAAAATACTCAAGCTCGCATAAGAACGATGACTTTGATGAATTTAGCGAATAAATTAGGTGGCATCGTACTAGGCACTGGTGATTTGACTGAGGTTGCCTTAGGTTTCATGACATATAGTGGCGATCAAATGAGTATGTATGGAATTAATGGTGGTATACCAAAGACACTTGTACAACGTCAAACTTCAGGGTACAAAAATGTATTTCCTGAAATAAAAGACCTAATTGATGATATACTAGATACGCCTATTTCTCCTGAATTGATTAAGGAACAAAAGACAGAAGATATTTTAGGCAATTTCCAAATTAATGATTATTTATTATATCGATATTTAGTTTGTGGTGACAATAAAGAAAAACTATTATTTATGTTAAACAAGGTTTTCCATTTAGAAGAATATGACGCTAATAAATCAGTAACAAGATTTTTAAATCGGTTCTATAGGAGCCAATTTAAACGTCAAGTTCTGCCTGATGGACCAAAAGTATTAAAGGTGGGGTTATCCCCAAGAGCCGACTACCGAAGAGGTAGTGATGTTGGGATTGAGGAAGAATGAAAAAAGTAGTATTAGGATTATCGGGTGGGGTTGACTCAGCGGTTAGTTTAATTGAATTAAAGAAACAAAAATACAATGTAAAAGCGGTTTTCATGCGCAATTGGGATTCAGTTACCAATGATGATATTTTAGGTAATCCAACTTTAGAGGACGATATTTGTGCTCAAGAAGTGGACTATCTAGATGCGAGAAAAGTAGCTGATCAATTAAACACCCCAATTGAAAAAATAGATTTTATTGAAGAATATTGGGATAATGTGTTCCAATATTTTTTAAGCGAATATAATAAAGGACGAACACCAAATCCAGATATTTTATGCAACACAGAAATTAAATTCAAAGCTTTCTTAAAACATGCAATGGATTCGGACGCTGATTTAATTGCGATGGGTCATTACGCCAGAAAAGGTTGGATTGATGATAAACCAGCATTACTTAGAGCCGTAGACCAAAACAAAGATCAAACGTACTTTTTATCTCAACTAACTGAAGCACAATTAGAAAAAGCGATATTTCCAATTGGTGATTTAACAAAAGAAGAAGTAAGAAAAATTGCGATTGAAAATAATTTAGTTGTTGCAAATAAAAAAGATTCGACGGGCATTTGCTTTATAGGCGAACGTCACTTTAATCAGTTTTTATCTAATTATATTTTGGCTCAAAAAGGTCAAATGAAACGGTTAGATGGAACTTTTATTAAAAATCATGATGGGCTAATTTATTATACTATAGGGCAAAGAAAAGGGTTAGGAATCGGAGGTCTTAAAGATTTCGACGATGAACCATGGTTTGTGGTCGGTAAAGATATCTCAACGAACACTTTATTGGTTGAACAAGGATTCCATCATCCCTATCTATATTCAAATAACTGTATTGTAAAGGACGTTACATTTAGAGGTAACAAAGACCTAACAGGTAGAACATTCGCAGCAAAGTTTAGATATAGACAAAAGGACAATGATGTTAAACTAACATGGTTAGATGAAACAACTTTAAAAGTAGAATATCCTTCTATGGTTAGAGCGGTAACTCCTGGTCAAGCAGCAGCTTTTTATGAAGGTGATGTTTGTGTTGGTGGTGGATTTATTGACACTGTTTATATGGATGAAGACAAAAGAAAATATTAATGAAAAAAACCATAATTATATTATTATTTGCGGTGTTAACAGGGATTGGAGCTAATCTAGCTCATCCTGTTACACCCCTTTATATTAGACAATTAAACATTAAACCCTATATGTTTGGATTATTTTATACCGTAATGAACTTAGGAATTTTTATTATGAGTCCTTTTTGGGGTAATTTAGGTGATTTAATTAAACGAAAATATATTGTGTTAATCGGTCTTGCTGGATATGGAATTGCTCAAGGATTTTTTGCGTATTTTTCTAATGAATATCTTATTTTAATTGCGAGATTCTTTGCAGGTTTTTTTTATGCTGCGATTATGACATCACTACTTGCGTATCTCCAAGAAGACACAGATTTTAAAAATAAAAGAACACTTATTTCTATCTTTTTAGCGTTAAACGTTTTAGGGGGATCACTCGGATATTTGATTGGTGGACAATTAGGTAATGTATTTGAAGAAAATGTTAAAATTGTCATATACATTCAAATGATGTTTAGTGTAGGTTTATCACTTTTAACAGTTTTCCTAGATACAAGAGTCAATAAAGAAGTAAAAGAAAAAGAAAAGAAAAATGTCTTTAAACAAATGAGTCAAATTAGATTTTTGTCTAAACCACTTATCTTACTGTTAATAATTACAGCACTTATTAACTTAGCTCAAACAAATTTCTCTAAATATTTAGATTTGTATATTACAGATTTAGGTTTTAAATCAAGTGATTTAGGAAGTTTTGTTTTTGTTACTGGGATAGTTACCATTGTGGTTACACTGCTTTTAGTACCCTATATTTTACGTAAATTAAATCCAATATGGGTCATGGTGATATCTACTTTTGTTGGTGGAATCTTTACCTTTTTAACATTCAGTTTAAACCAATCATATATATTAATATGGTTGTATTCACTGTATATGGTTTATGTGGCTTTCAAAGCCATTTATGATCCAGCGCTGGTTAATCACCTCGCAGATTATAAAGAAGTATCTGCTGGTATGTTAATGGGGTTAAGACAAAGTGCTTTATCTTTAGGCGCTATTGTTGGACCATTAATTGCAGGTTTCTTATATGGTTATATTAGTGTATACTTGTTTTATGGATTAGCTGGTATTTTAATCTTAATGGCCTTATTATTGATGTGGTACAAAAAACTATCGGGAGTTAAAGTATAATGGAAATCACAGGTTATATTATCCAAAAGGTATTTAAAAATAATGAAAATGGTTATTCGATATATAAACTATCTTTAGAAGAAGGTGATGTTGTCACAATAGTAGGCTATTTACCTGAAATGTCTGAAGAAGTTTTATTTACCTTTGAGGTGGATGAAGTAACGCACCCGAAATTTGGTTTACAATATCAAGTGAGAAGTTATCAAAAAGCTGAAAAACAAAATAAAATTGGCTTAATTAGCTACTTGTCCAGTGACTTTTTTACAGGTATTGGACCTGTTAAAGCGTCTAAGATAGTTAATACCTTTGGCGATAATGCGATTGAGATTATATTAAAAGATAAAAGTGTTCTAAAAGAGATAGGATTTAATCCACTTCAAATAGAACGGTTTTATCAAGAATTATACCAACATCAATTAACAGATACGACTCTAGTTAAATTGTTTGGGTATGGGTTTTCACCCAAGCTATCGATGAAACTTTTCAATAAGTATAAAGAACAAACGCTTGATGTACTAGATGAAAATCCATATAGGTTAATTGATGAAGTTGAGGGAATTGGATTTAAAAGAGCTGATGATATAGCTTTTAAATTAGGTTTTAGTGAAGATAACCCCTTAAGAATTGAAGCGGCTATTTTGTTTGCCTTAAATGAATATATTTTTAGTCATGGACATACCTATTTAGAAGAAAATGAACTATCAAAAGCGATTTATCTAATTTTATCATCAACCATTGATAATCAATTAATAACAGAAGGTATCTCTCGCTTAATTGATCAAAAACGTATTATTAAAGAGGATACTTTATATTACATTAATCATGTTAAAAAAGCGGAACAACGTATTGCCACAAATTTACTGAAATTTGAAACAGACACTATTTTTGATGATAAAGAAATTTTTGACCAAATAAGTCGTATTGAACATATCTTAAATATTACATATACCGATAAACAAAAAGAAGCTATTATTAAATCTATTAAGAACCCTATTACTGTTATTACTGGGGGGCCTGGAACGGGTAAAACAACCGTATTACTAGGTTTATTAATGACTTATAGTTTCTTATTTGGACTCGATTTGGAAAGTCCCTCAATTGTAGAAGAAATTGCTTTAGCTGCACCAACGGGTAGATCAGCCAGAAGAATGAAAGAAGTTATGAATGTTCCAGCTCAAACAATACATAGATTACTAGGCTATGATTATGATGGCACGTTTCATTACGATGAAGTGAATCAATTGACTCAAAAACTATACATTATTGATGAAGTATCGATGGTAGACGTCTTTTTAGCAGATCAGCTATTTAAGGCAATTCCAGAAAACGCAAAAGTAGTATTAGTAGGTGATAAAGATCAACTTCCAAGCGTAGGACCTGGTCAAGTTTTAGGTGATATTATCGCTTCAAATAGTTTAGAGGTCATCGAACTAAAAGAAATTCATAGACAAGCGAATAACAGTGGAATCATCGAACTTGCTAATCGAATCAACAATCAAATTGTAGATGATTATTCCTATGAATCAACAGATGATTTATTCTTTATGAAGATGAATGAAATGGAGATCACAAAAGCCTTAATTGTCTTAACTGACGATGCAATCAAACAAGGGTATGATTTAATTGAGGATATGCAAATATTAATACCTAAATATAAAGGGGCAGTCGGGATTGATATGGTTAATGCCCTATTCCAAAAACATTACCAAAATGAAACGGATATTCATTTACAAAATGGATCGACTAGATTTTACATTAATGATAAAGTAATTCAATTAGTAAATGCTCCAGATAAAGGTGTTATGAATGGTGATATTGGGGTTGTTAAAGATATTTATGAAACAACCAAGAAAGAAAAAGTAATGCGAGTTGAGTTTAGCGATGGGATTGTTCAATATGAACAGATGGATTTAGATGAACTTAATTTAGCCTATGCCATTTCTGTTCATAAATCTCAAGGTAGTGAGTATAAAATTGTTTATATGCCACTTGTAAGAGGTTATTCTGTAATGTTAAGAAAAGAATTATTGTATACAGGTGTTACAAGAGCGAAACAATATTTATATTTATTAGGTGATTTAAGGTTAATTGAAAAAGCGTCAAAAGTGTTAAATGAGAAACGTAAAACAAAATTAAAAGATTATTTAAATAGCGGTATACCAATGAAAAAAGAACTAAAACCAGCTGATTTTATGTAACTTAATTGAGATAAATCAATCTTGTTGTTATAATATTTTTAAAGGAGAATACTAGGATGAAAAAAATACTTACACTATTGGTTTTAGGTTTAGCGGGTTTATTTTTAGTAGGTTGTCAAGATTCAAAAGAAGTTGTTGAAGTAACTGCTTTAGAAGCTCAAAAGATGATGAGCGAAGTAGATTCTACTGTAGTTCTTGATGATGTTGTTGCCTTGGATATGGAAATGGATTTTTCTTATACCATGAATACAACACAAGACAGTGTAGTTATCAATAGTACTAACATGGATGTGTCGGGTTCTATAAGTTTAATCGCTGATGTGAAATCATATGAAGAATTTTATTTAAAAGCCAGACTTGATTTAGTTATTAGGAGTGAACTATCTGATATGGAAATTGATTTTGGTTTAGGTAATATGGAAATTAAAGGGGACTTCTATATTATTGAAGGTAATGCTTACCTAGATGGTCAACTTAAAGTTTCAGGGATTACCACCACAGTTCAAAATAAAGCTACAGGGTTTTTAACTGAAGAGTTATATGAAACGTTTAAAACTTCCATTACCACGGGGACTTTTAACCCACAATCTTTAATTACAATAGAAGAAAATGATAACTTCACTATGTATCAAATAGGGAATTCTTATGAACTGGTTTTAGAAATGTCAAAAGAAGCTATTATTGAATGGATATCAGAATTTTCGGATGATTCACAAATGAATATCACACTAGATAATGAAGATTACTTAAATGTAATTGTTAATTTTGGTGAAACTTTTGAGCGTTTTAGATTTGATGCAGATTTAAATGGTTCATTTGACTATCTTGAAACATATTTCAATCAAGAAATAAGTGGAACATTTAGCTTAACTGCTAATATAAACTTTAACCTTCATGCACAACTTCCAAAAAATCTACCGACACAAACTGATTTTGATGGATTTATTGAAGGCGGAATATTCACAAACTTTGGGTTGCCAGGTAGTCCTGCTCCCAAAGAATAATCGTATTAATAATAAGAAACTGGAAGAAAAGTCCAGTTTTTTATTGTCTAGTTAAAAAAGTTTACCCGTTTATGAAGGCTTAAACTTAAAATATTAAAAAATGTACCAATAAATTTCGCATTTTCTCCGTATACTTAGTAGAAAGGGAAGGTACGCATTTATGAAAAAAATTTATAAAGTACTAGTAGGCGTTGCCACGCTTACGCTAGGCGTTACATTATTAGCTGGATGTAACACTGATAAAGAATCAAATTTAGCAGATCAACAAGTTTATTCATTCTCTACAATTACGGGTGCACAATTAAATAGAATGAGTACACTAAATTTAGAAACTGATCCAATCACAGATCCAGAAACTAATCCAATTACAGACCCAGTCGTTGAGGAAGATATCGATGAAGTAAATTATTATGTTAATTTACTTGAACCATTTATTAGTAATCCTATTACTGTCTCTGAACCAGTTGCATCAGATTTATTAGATGAAGAAGGTAATCCAATTTATGAATGGATGGTAACATATCAAGTTGTGAACGCATTAGGTGAAAAAGATGAATATGTTTTCCATTATACTGAAGAAGTCATTTATGATTCTACATTGGTCGTAGAAGATGAATATTCAAGTGATGAATTAGATGTTAATGAAGATGACACTGATGAACTAGATATAGATGATGATGACTCTGATGAATTAGATGTCAATGAAGATGACGAGGATAATGAAACCATTAAGATTACGAGATTAACTGGTGTAATGATTCTTGGTGATGAAACATTTGAAGTAACTGGTAGAACTAAGATTGAATTAGAAGATGATGAAACAGAAGTTGAAACAATTTTCATGACTAAGAGAAGTGAAGATAGATTTGTAATTGTAAAATACGAAAAAGAAATTGAAGAAGGGGAAATTGAAGAAAAATTCTTCATCTCTGAACATAATAATGGTTTAGTAAGACATACTATGATTCAAATTGAACAAGAGGATGATGAATATAGCTTCAATCTTCAATATCGTGATAGAATTACAGGCGAATTTAAGAAAATCAAAATAGAAAGTGCTGATGATGATTCAAATTATGATTTCGTAATTAACTATATGGAAAATAGTGAAGATGAAATACTTAGCGGGAAAATTCTAGTGGATGTCATTGTTGATGAAGCGACAGGGGAAACAAGCTATGAATATGAAGTG
>JAQUCY010000035.1 GCA_028685975.1 Acholeplasmataceae bacterium
AAATTGAATTGATTCAAGATAATAAATTTGAATATGGTTTTTTGATTTCTCCAGCAGATAATGAGCCACAACCAGAAAATAGATATCCGATTGATTATAATTTAACTTATGGAGATGCTGAAGGGCAAATTGCTTGGTTATTAGGTCAAGCTGGTAATAGATTTGGACTAGCAGATGAATACGCACTAGGTGGTAAGGAAGTTGAATATATCAACAATAATTATATTATAGAAGATGTTTCAAAAAAACTAATTATCAATCCTACAAATAGTGAAATAACATTTATATTGAATGCGAGTGAAGAATATTTGCATCCTAGACAACCCAAAGAAGCGTGGCCACATTTATTATTACAACAGGGTTTGAAAGAAAATGTATCAATTAATGAACTTCATGATCTTGTTTTAAGTTTGAATATAAATTTGAACAGTTTAGAACGTTCTATGACTGATGAAGAATATGATAGTAATCTTCATACTGCCCAATTTTTAATGTATATCGTAGTTAGAAGTAATGCAGCTGCAGATGCAGGAGAATTTATGTGGTTTGGAATTCCGTTTTTTGATGCTAGATATAATTTAATGCCAGAAAATGGAATGATTGATGCAGGAACATCAGGAAACACAGGAAAATTTATATATCAAATGCCACAAGTTGATTTTATGCCTAACGGGTTGAAAGTGGGACAATTAAACGAGATTAACATTGATTTAATTCCTTATTTTGGTAGAGCATTGATATTAGCGCAAGAAAAAGGTGCGTTGTTAAATTCTACAATCAATGATTTATATTTAACCAACATGAATATAGGATATGAAATTCCAGGAACATATGATATTTCGATTACTATTCAAAATTTCTCATTGAAAGCAACAAAAAAATAGTATGATTAAGGGTATTATATTTGATTTAGATGGTGTAATCGTTTCTACAGATGATTTGCATTATTTAGGATGGAAAATGATAGCGAATAGAGAAAATATCCATTTTGATAAAACAATTAATCATCAGCTAAGGGGTGTTT
The DNA here is from genome assembly GCA_028685975.1 of Acholeplasmataceae bacterium. Lineage (GTDB taxonomy): Bacteria > Bacillota_I > Bacilli_A > Acholeplasmatales > UBA5453 > UBA5409. The sequence continues at coordinate 1,025 of JAQUCY010000035.1, forward strand.
CAAGAATGGAATCTCTAAATATTTTATTAAACCATAGTTTCAAAGTATATAGCCAAACTGAAAAAATGCAACTTGCGTCTATGAAAAACGATTATTATGTTTCATTATTGGGAAATTTATCACAAAGTGACTTGTTACCAGGAGCTTTGGAGTTGATCAAGTATCTTAAAAGAAAAAACTATTTGCTAGCTATTGGGTCCTCTAGCAAAAATGCTTCTATAATTATTGACAAATTAAATATTAGGGAATATTTTAATGTTATTGTTGATGGAAATGATATTTCAAATAGTAAACCGCATCCTGAAGTTTTTTTAACCGCAGCCAATAAATTAGGATTAACTAGTGCAGAATGTGTTGTCATTGAAGATGCAGTAACTGGAATTGATGCTGCAAAAGCAGCAAACATGATAACATATGGTATTGGAAGTGCCAAAAACTATGAAAAAACTGATTTTGGCATAGATTCATTATATGATTTGATTGATACTTTATAGTCTTTGTAATAAAAAACCATCGGTTGAAATCGATGGTTTTTGCTTTATTCATATGATTTAAGGGCTTCAACCATATCAATCTTACGCATTTTTGTTATTGAGATGAAATAAACAAATCCTAAGAAAGCATAAGATAAGATAATTGTGATTAGATAACTTAACCAATCTATAATATTTACAAACATGACGCCATCTAAGAAAATACGACTAATAATAAACCAGTGAAGTAATTTTCCTAAACCTAATCCTAACAAAATAGCTACACTGGATATGATTAAAGTTTCTCTAAATACATAACCAGATACTTCTCGTTCAGAATAACCTAATACTTTAAGGGTTGCGATTTCCTTCTGTCTTGTAGAAATATTGATTAAAGTAATATTGTAATTAATAATAATCGCCAAAAGAGAAGCAGATACAACTAACACGATAATAATACTATTAATGCTTTCACTAGTTTTTTCAAAAACAGCTTTAATATCTGAATCAAAAGATGTTTGTAAGACATTATCGTCAAGATTTAGCTCGTGTCTAAGGTTTTCTATTGCTAAAGTGTCTTTTAAATCTGTTTTAACATAAATCTTATTATAATTAATTGGATAAGAAATTTCTAGAAGATTTTTGGAAATATAAATATGATTTCCAAAGTAATAATCAAGTATTTCTGTGACCTTAAAAGTCGTTTTTATACCTTGAAATTCTAGTTCTATGGTATCGCCAGATTTGATATGATGTTTTATCGCAAATTGTTGTGTCACTAAAACAGAATCATTTGCCATTAATATTTCATGACGTTTTGTATTTTTAAAATTGAGAAAATCATTGATAAGTAAATTATTTTCTGGTGATACGACATTGATATAATCATCGTTTTTATATTTAAATGTATAATCCATTAAATATATTTTTTCATAGTCATTAAGCGAAACAATATTTATCTGATTTGGAATTACTGTGACTTCAATATCGTACAGTTGCATTTCTTTATATTGATAATCTCCAGAATAATCCACTGAGTTTTTGATGCCAAATCCAGCTAATAGTAAAGCAGTAGAACCGGCAACTCCAATTAATGTTAAAACAAGATTACGTTTATTTCTAAAGATGTTTCTAAAAGTCGATTTATATCTAAATTTAAGATGTTTCCAAATGAAAGTTAGACGTTCTAAGAATATTTTTTTACCTTTCTTTGGAGGTTTAAGTCTCATTAAGTTTGCTGGTTTTTCGTTTAAAGTAGTTCCAATACTTATCATTGTTACTAAAACAACAGCAACAATCATCACAATTGAGATGATTGAAATCATTAGAAAGTTTCCCGCAATCGTAAGTTCAGGTAAATTATAGGAGTTTAAATAAGCATTATAAATCACCGCTGGTATAAAATAGATACCTAAACCAATACCTAGTAATACACCAATTAATGAGGCCATTAAGGCATAAAAAATATATTTATTCATAATCTTAATCTTTGAATAACCTAAAGATCTTAATGTACCAATTTGGATTCTTTGATCACTAACAATTTTAGTCATGGATGACATGGAAACTAATATTGTGATTAAGAAAAAGAATGCGGGAAAAATTAACGCGATTATCTCGACTATTTTAACGTCATTTTGAAACTTAACATAACTCTGATTTTGATTTCTTGTTGTATAGTAAAAATTACTATTGTAGGTTTGTTCTAAATTCTCAACCACATTTTCCATATAGTCTTTGTATTCTTGAGAAAATAGATTGTAGTTATGTGGGTTGTTGATCGTTACGGCTAAATGCGTATATGTTTTATCGGCTAAAAATGATTCATCGGTATAAATCATTGTTTCAATAGGTCTTTGAGTGAGGGGAGAAACCTCTTGAACATAAGCAAAATACCAAGGGTGTTGAACGATCCCAACGACTTCGAAAACTTGATTCATAACAGTGGTTTGATATCCTATTTCAATATCGACCAAATAAACTTGAGATTGTTCCACAACAACTTCCACATGTTCGCTGTTAGGATTAGGAAGTCTCCCTTTAATTAGTTTTAGTTGATTAACAACGATATTCTCATTGAAATTTAATAACATAATTCTAGCCATACGATTAACATCATGAATTTTAATAACTTCATCAATCATGAAATAAGGCATAACATCTTTAATTTCAGATCTTTGTTTTAAATTATCAATATCACTTTCTGTTAATGGTGTAGCGGATTGAATTACTAAATCAGCCGCATTATTATCAATATAGTAACGTTCCACACTAAATCGCATATTAGGAGCGGTTGTTAATAAACCAACTAAAAAACCGATGCCTAACATCACAATCATAATGATGGCTATTAGTTTAGAAGCTAATGTTTTGATATCTTTGAAAATGTACTTTAAATAGCTTTTCACTACCATTGGACCTCCTTAGGGTTAAGCGGATTACTATTTAAATCTATCGATTGAATTTGTCCGTTTTTCACGGTAATAACACGGTCTGCTATTTCGGTAATAATTGGATTGTGAGTCACTAAAACAATAGTTTTATTGTGAGTTTTACATGTGGTGTAAAGCAAGTCTAGGATAGTTGTACCAGTTTCAACATCAAGCGCACCAGTGGGCTCATCACATAGTAAAATCTTTGGATTTTTTGCTAATGCTCTAGCGATAGAAACTCTTTGTTGTTCACCCCCTGAAAGTTGAGAGGGAAAGTTATCAATTCGTTCTGTTAACCCAACTTGTTCTAAAACAGTTTTAGGATCTAGAGGGTGTTTGGTTATTTCAGTTGCAATTTCAACATTTTCTAAAGCTGTTAATTGTGGCATTAAATTATAAAATTGAAAAACAAAGCCAACATCATGTCTTCTATATAAGGTTAAATCTTTTAAATTGTATTGACTGATATCTTTGCCATCAATAATGATTTTTCCTTCGGTAACTTTATCCATCCCGCCTAGAATATTTAGTATCGTTGTTTTACCGGCACCACTTGGTCCAACAATGACACAAAATTCTCCTTCATAAATGGTGAAGTTAATGTTGTTGTTGGCAACTATTTCTTGTGTTCCTATTTGATAAGTTTTCATAACATCTTTAAATTCAACCATTGGTTTCATTATTCCACCTCTTTTGCGATTGTTATTACATTATTTAATGATTCAACAAATGTTTTAGTACTTTGATATCCAATCTTTTCGAAAATTCTTTCAAAATGCTTATCAGCTGCGGTTAATTTATTTTCTAAATATTCATTTCCTTGATTAGACAAACCAACTAAAACACGTCTTCTATCTGAAACATCCATTTCAAGTGTAATGTATTCCTTTTCAGCTAAACTATTTATTATTGCTGTAATACGACCTTTAGTCACTTTTAATTCAGTACTCAATACAGATGGATTAGAAGGTCCGTTTAAATAAATATGTAGTAATAAAGCATCCTCTCCTTGCAAAAAGGGTGCTAAATTTATCATAATTTCCATCTTTGAGATGGCTTGTAACATTTCTAAAAATTGGTCCTTTAATTGTTTAATATTTAATGGTTCCATTCGATATCCTCCTATATTTAGTATACACTATATAACTATTATAGGATATGTTCATTAATATTTCTACTAGATTAACTAAAAAATATAGTAAAGAGTTCTTGAAGATATAATCAAATGTCTTCTAAACATGTTATAATTATCAAAAAGAGGTGGTCTTAAAATGATAAATAGTTTTAAACAAATATTAGATGATGATGAAAAGATTGTAAAAGCATTCAAGCCGAATAAGATTAAACTGTACTTTTCTAATTTCTTTGGTTTTTTCATTTTGCTTTTAATTGCAATAGGTATCATAATAGCATTTTCAATCTCTGATGGAATTGATACAACTGATTCATTGCTATTTGCATTACTGGTATTAGGGATATGGGTCGTTTTATTCATTCTTGATCTGATTATTTTGAAACTTTATTACGATAAAAGAATTTATGCCTATACGAATAAACGAATGATTATCAGAAATGGTGTTATCGGAGTAGATTATAAATCATTAGATATTGATATGATTGGTGCAGTAGATGTATCAGTCAACGTGATCGACAAAATTATCAATAAAAATACTGGTTCGATAAAGTTTGGTTCAATGGCAAGACCGATTAATCCTGCTAATACAAATGAAATATTCGCCTTTACATCCATAGAAAACCCATATGAAGTATATAAAGAAATTAAAAAATTTATGGATGAATCTAAAGCAAAAAACAAGTAAAAAATACAGTTAATTGTAGAACCTGAAAGGGTTCTCTTTTTTTTATATTCAAAAATCACTTTTAAGTTTAGTAAAATTCGTGTAAAATTGAGTAGAATGAGGTGCAAGTCATGGAATATATTGAAGGATTATTAATATTATTTGGTGGGATTGGAACTTTGTTGGTAGGAATGGCAATGCTGTCTGACAACATGAAAAAACTAGCAAATACAAAACTTGAAGCGATTTTTAATAAAACATCAGAAAAGAAACTGGTTGGGTTAACGATTGGAGCTGGTACGACAGCTATTGTACAGTCTAGTAGTTTAACTTCAGTAATGATTGTTGGGTTGGTAAATGCTGGAATGATTACGCTGTTACAAGCAACAACAATGATTATGGGAGCAAACATAGGAACCACCATTACTGGTCATATTGCCTCATTACAAAGTTTTGATTTTATTGTTTTCGCAATGTTGACAGTGTTTATAGGATCATTTATGACATTACTCTCTTCTAAAGAAAAAATCAGAACCATCGGTAAAGTATTGTGTGGTTTCGGACTAGTGTTCGTAGGTTTGCATTTATTAGGCTCTGCGATGAGCTCATTTAAGGATGATCCATTAATTACGAATATGTTATCGAGTATATCTAATCCGTTCTTATTATTGTTAATTGGTGCAGGATTAACAGCGTTATTCCAAAGCAGTAGCGCGATTACATCAATTGTCATTTCTCTTGCTGTAGCTGGAATTATGATTGGCAATGGCGGCAATGATGTACTGTTTGTTATTTTAGGTTCAAACATAGGTACTTGTGTTACCGCAATGTTATCTTCTGTTGGTGCCAACACCAATGCTAGAAGAGCAGCAGTTATCCACTTAACTTTTAACATTTTAGGAACTGTAATATTTGCTGCTGTGCTGTTGTTATGGACTGGCTTTAAAAATGATGTTCTTGGTAGATTCTTTGCACTTGAAGCAACTCAAATTGCGATATTCCATACACTTTTTAATGTTATTTGCGCAGTTCTATTTTTACCTTTCTCACAACAATTTGTTAATTTGAGTATGAAACTTGTTCCAGATAAAGATGATAAGAGTAAGAGGATTGTTGTTCTTGATGAAAGATTGCTTGCTACACCAAGTTTAGCCTTACATCAATTAAGAAAAGAAACCATAGAGATGGCTAATTTAGCAATCGAGAGTTTAAATGAAGCATATGATGCGTTTATTCATAAGAATATTAATCAAAAAGAAATGGTTAAAACTAATATTGGTGAAATTAATTCTTTGAATAAACAAATTGTAAATTATTTAATAAAACTGTCGGGTGAAGAGTTAAATGCAGAAGAAAAAGAAGAGATTTCTACGCTTTATAGTGTTATTAATGACTTAGAAAGAATTGGCGATCTATCAGATAATCTCTCAAAATATACAGATACTTATGTTACTGAAAGATTGACGTTCAGTGATGATGCAAAAGGTGATTTAAATCACATGATGGATAGAGTAAATGCTCTTTTTAAAGTGTCGATGAAAGCTTTTGAAACCAATTCCGAGTCAGATATTCATTTAGTTGACGAAATTGAAGATGAAGTAGATACTCTGCGTAAAGAAATTATCGATAGTCACATTCAAAGATTAAATGAAGGTTTATGTTCTGCAAATAACAGCCCAGTATTAGTTAATTTAGTTTCTAACTTAGAACGTGCAGCTGACCATATGACATTTATCGCTCATTCAAGAAATATTGTTACTAATTAAATAGAATATATAATATAAAAACACGAAGCTTATTTGGCTTCGTGTTTTTGCCTTTCATGATAATTTAATTTTAATTGTAGAAATTGGTGTATTTCTAATAAAACATAGTAAAGTTGAGCTCTATCTTCAAAATTTTTTCGGGTATCTGGTAAATCAGATGTTTTAAAATAATCTAGTAATTGATTGAGTTTGTTCGTTAATTGAAGGGCATAATTATCATCACCTATTTGACCTTTAAATTCTTTCAAATAATTTAGGACGAGTGTTTTTTCCTTGATGTCGCTAACATTAATTAATGTGTTATTGATGCGTTTTAGTATTAATGTCTGTTCTTTACGCATTTCAACATATCTCAAACGTTCAATCAAACCATCAATATTATTGTTTTCCAACTCTTCACGAATGTTATTGTTGGCAGAAGATATTAAATAATCTAATTCATCAAACGAAATATCTTTTTTTGCGGCAATTGAAAGAATTATTTCTTCAATTGACTTATTGATACGATTTACTATTAATTTGATTTTCTTTTTTAAATCAGGCATGTATAAATTGAGTAAGAAAGCAACACCAATCCCGATTAATAAAATGAATAAAGCATTTAAAGCATAATTTACATCTTGTTCCAAATAAACTTGAGAAACAAGAACTAAAGATACAACAATACCTCGGTCCATTTTAATTAAGTAGCTTAAAGGTATAAATATGATAATAAAAACAAATAAACTCCAAATACTAAATCCCATGAAATAGAAGATTAAATAAGCCAAGCTTAAGGCGATTAAAGAGTCAATAATTCTGATGATACCTATTTCAATGGACCTTTTTCGAGTTGGTTCTAATGATAATACTGCAATCACCCCTGCAGTATAAACATAATCAAGTGAGAATGCTTCCGCTATCAAAAAACCAATAATAAAACCAAATGTCATTTTTGTTAATAAATAATAATTAATTTTCATAATATCACCACTGTTATTATACAGAAAAATAGCGAAGAAATGTTACAAAGTACTTGTTATTGAAAAATAAAATTAATAATAGTGTATGAAAACGCTTCATGTTTGCTTTACTTGATAATAATTGCTCTTTGGGCTAAAATATAAGAAGAGATTAACGAAAATGAAGGTGAAATATGTATAAGGCGTTTTTAGATAAATTTTTAGAATCATTTAAGTCTGTCCTTCCAGTAACTTTAGTATTAATTATATTAGGAATTGTTATGGGATTGCCCACATCAACAATGTTATGGTTTCTACTTGGTGCTTTGTTATTGGTGATTGGACTGACTTTGTTTCAACTGGGTGCTTTTGAATCAACCAGTGTAATTGCAGAAGATATCGGTAGGTATATTGTTAAAAGAAGGAACCTAGCGATTTTTATTATTGTTGCATTTATGATGGGCTTTTTCATCATAATTGCAGAACCAAGTGTTAGAGTGTTAGCAGATCAATTAAGTGAAGTTATTAAACCTCAAGAAATTCTCATTTATACCATTGCTATTGGTGTTGGTTTATTTTTGACCATTGGTTTACTTAGAATATTATTTAAGATTCAATTTAGAATGATAGTTATTATTTTATATTCTTTGGTTTTTGTATTGGCTTTAATAGTAAACCAAATTAATCCCGTATTTATTCCCTTAGCTTTTGATGCGGGTGGGTTTGCCAGTGGACCACTTAGTGTTCCTTTTATTTTGAGTTTAGCGTATGGCATTAGTAAAGCAAGAGGCGATAAGGCGAGTGATCAAGATTCATTTGGTTTAGTGGGGATTACAGTCATTGGTCCCATATTTTCCATATTAGTTTTAGGTTTATTTCTACCCACTATTCCCGCAGATATTATGAACACACCAACAACTTCTCTAACATTAGTTGAATATTTACGTCTTTATACAGGACAAATGGCAATTGCCGTATTACCTTTCATTATATTTTTTATTGTATTTCAAATTATTGATTTTAGATTTCCAAAACGTAAAGTAATCAAAATATTAATTGCTTTTCTTTATACATATGTAGGCTTAGTTTTATTTTTAGCTGGTGCCAACGGAGCATACTCAGTATTAGGTAGTGCAGTTGGTGGTTATTTTGCAAATAATTCAGTGTTATTAATTTTAGTCGGAGCGCTCTTTGGACTTCTAGTTGCAGCTCCAGAACCATCTGTGATAGCAGTTAATAGACAAGTTGAAGAAGTAACAGCTGGAGCAATTTCAAGAAAATTAATGTTAGGGGCAATTTCAATAGGGGTTGCAATAGCATTAATCTTATCGATGATTCGCATATTGACTCAAATTAACTTATTATGGTTTGTCATACCAGGTTATGTTACCGCAATTATCTTAATGTTCTTCACCCCGAAGATGTTTTCTTCAATCGGGTTTGATGCGGGGAGTGCAGTGACAGGGGCGATGACTACTGCGTTTTTAATGCCGTTTGCGATTGGTGCTGCTCAAGCTCTGAATGTAGATGTATTATCAAATGCATATGGTTTAGTTGTGGTAGCCTCAATGGCACCAGTTATTAGTATTCAGGTATTGGGGTTGGTATATAGCCGTAAACAAAAGATTCAAGCTGAATTTGAGGGTGAAGATGATATTCTTGATTTAAGAGGTGTAACAGAATGAAACTACTAATTACAGTAATAGAACGTGATAAAGGTGAACGTGTTATGGAAATTATTGGTGAATATAAAGTTGATTTTTCAGTAACCTTTCTCGGCTTGGGCACTGCTTTACCAAGTATGATGGAATACTTTTCTTTAACAGATAGAAGTAAAGACGTTGTATTTTCATTAGTGGCGGACAGTGATACACCACAAATATTGGAACGCCTTGAAAAGGAATTCGCGATAACAAAAAATAATACAGCATCTGTATTAACGATTAATTTAAATGCAATCAATAGAATTGCTTATGAACATCTTTTAGAAAAGGGGATGAAGAATGGGTAATAAAGAATTAATTATATATATATGTAATAGTGGCTTTGGCTACGACGCTATGGATGTCGCAAGAAATGCTGGAGCGGGTGGTGGAACTATACTACACGGGCGAAGTTCCTTGACCTCCGAACATAAAACCTTTTTTGGGGTAACGATTCATCCAGAAAAAGATTTATTACTAATTGTTTGTTTAAAAGAACAAAAACAAGCTATTATGAACGCTATCAATAATCAATATGGTGTTACATCAAAAGCTGGTGGTGTCATTTTTGCAGTAGATGTTGAAGATAGTTTAGGAATTAATTTTAATGGTAAAAAAAAGGAAATAGATAAATAAAACTCCGAAAGGAGTTTTTTTATTTACTAGGAAAGTTCGTCATTTCAGACAATAAGACTAGAATTATATATAAAATAAACAAATCAATTAGAAAAAGCCTATTGATGATATAGGCTACTTGAATGAATATTCACTTAAAGGTTGATTTTGATCACGTGTATTTACTCGATTAAATCTCTAGGAAACATAATACCTTTCTTAACATTACATGTGGTGCACATGATGTAAGGTAAATCTTTAGTACCGTAGTTTAGATGAATTAAAGATGAGAGAATCACCCCATTGTCTTTGATTATCAAACAACTCAATTAAGTTTTGAATTTAAGATTCATAGTGTTACCTGATTTCTAAGTTATGGAAAATA
>JAQUCY010000036.1 GCA_028685975.1 Acholeplasmataceae bacterium
AATGAGGGTGTAGCTACCTCTATGTCTGATTCATATACTAATTCCAGACTTCAATTTGAGGTCTTTTACTATTTTTCATCATTTATTGCTTGACTTATTATAGTAAGTCTCCTTTTAAAAGAAAAAAATCCCCCTGAGGAGAACTTTTCTATGGTGTGCCCTTATTAATTATACCAAAGTATTTTTTTTATCACAACATCATTTTTAAAAACAAATCAACTTCTCTTTAGTTAAACTATATAATTACATTTTTTAGCATAATTGTGAAAATAACTAATTTTACATGATACAATAGTTAAGAATATTAGGAGGAAATTATGGCAAAGAAAAAGAAACTAACCAAAAAACAAAAAAATCAAATCAAACAATTGCCTTTACCAATTCTCTTACTTTTAGTATTGGTAGTTGGTGGATATTTCGGGTGGATCTATGTCATAAAGCCTTATTTAGATAAACAAGATCCAGTAACCTACAGTTCTTCTCAAAATGAAAATGGATTTTACTATTACAGTATTGCCCCTAATAACACCTACTATACTTCAGCTAATGACTTAGTGGGTGAGGCTTTAAAAGATGAACTGAATGACCTTTTGAATACTGGTTTTACACCAACCAGTTACCAACAGGCAAAAGAAATATTGGCCGAAGCTGACCAAAGTCTTGATGATCCTACTAAGGTAATGAACGTTTATGATGGTGTATTTGTCAATGCTTTATGGGATTCTACGAGTTGGCACCGAGAACATGTCTGGCCGAATTCTCGCTTAGGCATGGACCGTGTAACCGAAAGTGGCAAAAATCAAGCAAGTGATCTTCATAATTTAAGAGCGATAACTCCTCGAGTAAACTCTTCAAGAAGTGACCGGGTCTACACGGAGGGTTCTGGAGATTGGACAACCACAGAAGTGGGCGGTTTTTATCCAGGAGATGCCCATAAGGGTGATGTCGCAAGAATCATTCTATATATGGCTGTGATGTATCAAGATATTTTAGTATTAACAGATGATTTAGAATTACTGCTAGATGAATCTAAACACTATACACCTGAAGGGGCAAGAATGGGTCAACTTACCTTATTACTTAAATGGCATAAGGAAGATCCCGTTGATGAGTTTGAAAGATATCGAAATGAAGTTATCTATAAAGCTCAAGGTAACCGTAATCCCTTTATTGATAAACCAGAATATGTCCATCTTATTTGGGAAGGTAAAACCATTGACGATTTAGCTGAGCCCGTAATAGATGAAGAACCAACCGTAATGATTATGCCTATTCATTACTTCATAGAAAGAAAAGTTCTCTTCTCATGACCTATTACACCTTAAGACCTGGGACTTATTATATTGGTGATCCAGGAAGATTATTTAAAAAGAATGTAAAAGCAACCAATGTTTTAGAATCCATATATGATGAATTCTATAAAAATCCTGATAAATTTCAAAAGATACAAGTTGGCATGTTAACATTCTACATGACTTCTACATTAGGCGATGGTATCTATAATGGAATTGGGACAGATAGTGGTTTAATTGTCATCACTAATATGGATGATCTAACCGATGCAGATACATTTAACACTAACATCCCTGAGAATGGTTGTAAGTATATTCAAGTATTGGAAGGCTTAGATGTGATGGTGCATAATTATAACATCTACTTTTCTAACGGGTATGAAATAATCATTAATAAATAACGAAAAAAAGAAGTAAGCCATGATTGGTTTACTTCTTTACTTTTAAAGTAATATTTCTAGATAAACTAAGATTGTATGTTGTTCGCCTTTTTTAAAGACGACGTTAACCCCAATAAAAGTTTTGTCAGGATTAGACTCTTTATATGTTTCAAAGTATTCTTTTTGAATTGTTAAAGTGCCGTCTTCGAAGGTAAACAACCCATCAAAAACATTTTCACTCACCAAATCAAATCCATTTAATATAAACTCATAAACAATATCTTCGCCTTGGTAAGTTTGGGTCTTATCAGTTAAAAGTACTAAAATCTCATTGGTAAAATAAACATTTAAACTGATATTAGAGTCACCTGTAATTGATACTTGGGTTTCATCACTATAACCAGCTATTAATTCTTTTGATAAAACCACTTTATTAGGTGTTAAGCTAAAACCTTCTTCTACTAAGTTACCATTAATATAAACTTCATTTGGATTAGATACTTCAATCTCATAATCTGATTCATAGAATCCTAATACCATATTGAAATTCAGTTGTAGTGTTGATGTCACTAACAATTGTTTATTATAATAGGTCTTTAATGTTATCAAAGTGTTGGTATCTTTTAAAACATCAGGGATTTTAAATTCATTGGTTTTTGGTTGAACACTGGTAACATCTTGACTAAACATTTCTGAATAACTTAACACATAAGTTGCATCAACAATATTGTCCCAATATATTTTATTCTTATCGGTATACATGTAAACATGGGTAACCTTATTAATAAAGAAACTTTGTGTCGAAGTATAAATGGATTCTTTGTTAGATAAAATCGCTTTTACTTTAACACGATAAACCCCATGGTCATAATCTTTTACATCAAATGAGGTTGTGGTTACCCTAAACTTCTCATCATTAATAACGAGCTCATATTCAATCGCACCTTCAACACTATCCCAAGACAAAATAAAGGTATCATTGTCATAGTATATATTTTTAGGTCCTACAATGATTTGATTTTGATTTTGGCATCCTACTAACAGTAGAACACCGACTAATGATATAAGTAAAGTAATTTTTTTCATTTTAAACCTATCCTTTATTGTATTATACTAGAGAATAATATTTTAATGTGATTCACAGCATTTTCCATAAATTTCACAAAATTGAACTATAACCCTAATTCATCAAACAGTTTCTTCAGTTCTTCTTTGTCTTGTTTGGATTTCGATAACTTAGATAATTTTTTAAAAGAATTTCTTGTCTTTAAAAAGACTAACTTAAACCATCTAAATAGATAAGCAATTGGCAACAAAACAGGGATATATTTTAACCAAGGATACATCATTTTCATATTGCCCCAATTAGGAAATAGAACTCTCAGTAAAACCTTCAGCTTAGACTCATGTACTGTCCTTGGGGCCATCTCATTGAAACCCACACCTTTTCCATGTATCCCAGACGTTATAAGATAGTTTAATAGATTGTTATAAGAATGTTCACTCATCTTAAAATCCTTATCTAAAAAAGAGGTTGTCATCTCAAACGAAACTTGATTAAAATATAAAACAATATCAAAAAAATTATCTAATCCAGAGGTTAATAAATACGTCTTTAATCTGTTTGGGTCGATTTCTTTTTCATAATGTTTAAAGAAAATCGAAATATCTAATAAACTTCTAAGCCCAATCCCACTTGATAATACATGTTTGGATAAATGGTGTAATAAATAAACCCCTTCATAAGTATAATCTAATCGGTATTTGTAATCGCTAATAAGAATTAAATGCGCTTCTGGATTTGAAAAAAATTCTTCTGTTCTCTTATTAAGTGAATGCGATATCGTGCGATGAATTTCAACCATATTTCCTTTAAAAGAATAAACATCATGTTCTGCACTCTTAGATGAAACTTCAAATCCACTTTCTCTAAACAGTTTACCAATCTTTTTAATATCTTTTTTATCAACCAAACAATCAATATCGCCCATCCCCCTATAATAGGATTTTGGATAAAGTTGTTTTAAGTGAGATCCTTTTAAAAAGGTATGTCTTATTTCATTATCATTAAATAATTTATCCATTTTATTTATTAAGGCAAGTTGTGCATTGTCTTTCCCAACAAAGTTATAGAACAATTTTTGCATGTCCTTATAAAAAGAGGCTGATACTTTATTTTGATCAATGCTCTCAAAAATGATTCCTATCAAACCTGACTCATAAGCCAGCTTTAAAAATTCTTTTTCATTATCAATGGGAAATGGATAAATCTCATTCTTTAAACCATATTTAGTTAAGTTAAGTAGTGTTTGAATCATTCTTTTACCTCTTAAATAGTTTTATTGTAATTCTTCTTGGAAATAATAGATATAATCTCACTCTAAATTTATAAAACTTACTCTTGGTATCAATCTTTTTTTTATTCTGATAACTAACCACATGCCCAATTAAATCATCTTTTGTTATAAGTTCAATAGAATGATTCCCATCACCCTTAAAAATAAGTTTATCGTTCTTAATTTTAATTAGTCTATGTAATACATAAGTATCATTTAATTGAAACAAATAGATTTCATACTTTTTAATCAATTCCACTTTATGTAGATAAACTGATGTTTTCCCACTCTTAAAAAATGGCCACATTGAATTGCCTTTGATTCTAAGAATTACGTCTTTTTCTTTTAGGATCGTCTTGAGTTCACTAAACAATAACGCATTTGAGACTTCTAGTTTCATATAATGTTTTTATCAATTAAAACTTGAATAAACCCCTTAACATCTCTAGTCGCAACTTCTAATCCAACATCATAATGATCCATTAGCAATTCTACTAATTCTTCTTCTGATGATCCTTGTTTTAGTTTTTCAAACAATAGTTTTGCCGAATCATTTAGATGCATAATCATATTAAAATTTAATGCTTCATCTCCTGTTGTTACAACAACATTCTTCCCGGCAATTTCTTTTACTATAAATCCTTCTTTAATCTTCATCATTTTCTCCCTACCTTATCTATATACTCTTTTAATGATATACCTGCATTATCATGGTTCTGTACTTGATACAAAATAACTTTATTCTCTTTGATTAGTTTGTCCATTACAACAGTGGCATTATTCCATAAAGTTTTTTTATCTGGTCTAAACATATTCTTTAAAATTAGATTAATCGCCTCATCCGTTTTTAATTTCTTAAATTCATTGGTTAACCCTTGTTCAATAAAGATAATTAATCCCAACGGATAAACAGAATTTAGATTCTTCGCTTCTTTTCCGGAGAATGGCGATGAATATACCATTAACTGGTTATCTTTAATCTTTAAAAGTGGTTTATCATCGTTAATAATTTCGGCTTGATATAACCTAGCCATCCTTTTAGCAAGCGTCGTTTTCCCAATACCTGAAGGCGCTGATACTAAATAAGCTTTATCCTGATAAGAAAACGCGCTTGCGTGAATTGGAGTAAATCCGTTTTCAACCGCGATTTCCATAAACACCATTTGATGAATTGTATACTCTATTCCGTCTAATGGGGCTTGTTTCTGTTGATCTAAATAAATGTCATAATGTGTATAATCTTTACTTCGTTTAATCAGTATAAGGGGTTCTTTTTCCGCATTATGATACACCACATAACGATTCTTACTATCTTCATAAAACGTTCTTTTATCTGTTTGAAGTGTTAAAGGTAATTTGGGTTCAATCACTTCATCTACAAGATGCGTATAAATAAAATGGGTTGGTTTATCAAAAGTTAAATAAGCTTCAATATTATCTTTATAGAACCGGTTAAATTTATAGTCGATTAAAATGTTTAAATCTATCATTTTGTACGTGTGCATAAAATCCCTCACTTCTTATTATAACAAATAAACCACCACATAAACCACACTTAATTTATCTAATAAAATATGATACAATTTAAATGGTGATATTTTGAGACAATATATATTAGATAACTTTAAACACTATACGCACAAACAAGTTTTCATACTTTCATTTTTGTCGCTAATTAGTTCCGCTACTGCGATATTTTTCGCGTATTTTTCTAAGTTTACTATCGACAACGCGATTGCGGGAAAGATGGATGAATTCTATTTATTCGCGACACTCTTAACCTCATTGATTGTTCTACAATTAATCATTTCTAGTGTTCAACGTTATTTAACCAATAAATATACTCAAAAACTATATCTCGTGATGTCAGTTAGTTTATATGACAAGTTGTTACTAACCAACTACGAATATATCTCTAGTTATCACTCAGAAGATATCACAAACTATTTTAAAACAGAACTTCAAATGATTAGTAAAAACATTATGTCTATCTTTCCATCTTTAATTTTTAACTTGGGTCGATTCATTGGAGCGTTTATTTTTTTATTCGTAATCGATCCTATCTTCGCAATTATCTTTGTTGGGCTTGGTGCTTTACTTCTTATCTTTGCTAGATTATTTAAATCCCCTTTAAAAAGATTAAATATTAAGTTTCTAGAATCAGTTTATGATAAAGAATCTCACATTAATGAAACATTCTCTCACCTTGATATTATCAAAACATATTCAGATAACTATTCTAAACAAATGATGGTAAATAAATCTGAACAAGTCTATAAACAATCATTAAAAAAAGAAAAATACTATGTTTTCACTCATTTAGGTATTCAAACATTTTACGGATTTGGTTATTTATTCTCAATTGTTTTTGGAGCTTACCGTATCACAACAGGCAATATTTCTGTTGGAGACTTAACCGCACTTGTCCAACTGGTTCAAAACATACAAACACCTTTTAAAAATGTTAGCGGATTAATTACCCAGTATGTTGAACTTTCTAGTGCCCTAACCAGACTAGACCCAATATTGAAATTAGAAAACGATTTACCTCAAACATCACTTGATGGTTTTGATAAACTAGAGCTAAATAATGTTTCTTTCTCTTATGATGAGAAAACATTAGTTTTAAATAATCTTAATCTTAGTATCGAACCCAATAAAGTCATCTATTTAAATACCCCAAGTGGTTCTGGAAAGACAACTTTATTTAGGCTATTATTGGGACTATATAAAACTGAAGGAATTTCTCTTACCTTTAACGCTCAAGTATACCCTTATTATGAAGTCAATCAATCTCTAACTGCCTATGTCCCTCAATCTTCGTTTTTATTTAAGGGATCTATCTTAGAAAATCTAACCCTAGGAAATGATTATAACCAAGAAGAAATTATTCAAGCTACTAAAGCGGCTGAGATATACGACACTATAATAAGTTTAGATAATGGATTTCATACAATCTTACAAGAAGATGGTAAAGGTTTATCTCAAGGACAATCTCAACGGATTGCGATCGCAAGAGCCCTTTTGAAGAACACCCCGATATTAATCTTAGATGAAATTGGCGCATCTTTAGATTATGAAACCGAAACAAAAGTTTATGAAAACCTAAAAAGATTAAACAAGACTCTATTAATCGCTTCTCATAAACCATTAACGATTCCCTATGATAAAAAATTAGATTTATAATTTAACGGAGAAGCCTTCTGGTATTCTCCTTTTTTTTAATGATATCTATTAATTATTAATAAAAAAAAGAAAAGCCACGCAACCGCGTGGCTTAATTTAAATTGTTTAACTACGATTACTTATCATACATATCTTCATAGTCATCCATGATTTCGTTATAATCGTCATCATCGAAGTCTAAGTCAATATCATGATCATCATCATCTGTTGAATAAATAGGAATGTCATCATCAATAACAATAACTTCTTCGTCATCATCTTTATCTTCTTCGTCATCATCATCTTTAGCATGTAACTCTTCTATCTCTTCAGGGATGAAGTAATCTTCTAAGCTGATGTTGTCGTCTTCTTCGTCTTCCTCTTCATAATCTTGTTTGTTGAAATAGGAGCCATCCTTATCCCACATCTCTAAATTGTTTTCTTTTAAATCCCACTCATCATTCCCACAATAAACAAAGTTGGCTGATAAAGTCATTTCGATATATAGTTGGGTTAGTCTATCCGTGTTTTCTAAAGAGATCCCTTTAATATTAGCTACAGATTCAATGAGTGTATAAATATTTTGTTTGCCGTTTATTCTAATGAACTCTTCGGCGATTTCAACCATGGATTTTGATTGATCAAATTGCGCCATTTTTAATCCTCCTATAAAAAACTTCACATTATTTTATACGAAACTATTTGATAATGCAAGTATTATTTATTCAAAATTATAAAATCTTATTACTTTTATTCATATTTTACAATTTTTAAGCCTTATAAAACCTTGTTTTATTGCTTTATAGGGCTTTTTCTTTGATTGATAAAAATATTTTTTATTTTTTTTGTTTTTTTAGTAAATGTCTCAAATTGCCCTTTATTTATTTATATGAATTTTAAAAAGAAGAGCCTTTGCCCTTCTAAATTATAATACAATAGATAAAACAGCTAGTAATATTAACACTAATAAAACAATCAAAATTAATTTATAAGCTTTCTTAATGGCTCCAAAGAGACCAATAATCACCAAGATAACGACACCAAAGAAACCAACAATTTTAATCCACTCATCCAAAGGTTCTATATAAGTAGTATATAAATCCATGATTCTAACATCAAAGTTAACGGTGTTCTTTAACCACGCATTAAAGTCAGTAAATAATAGTTTAAACCAATCAATAAATTCTTGTATTTGTTCCATATATTATTTCCCCCTAATGTTACTTTAACTTGGTCCGGTTTTCCAAAGCCAATGATAAAGTCTTTTGATCTGCATAAGATAGATCGCTTCCCACAGGAATACCATAGGCAATCCTGCTTACTAATATGTCTTTTTCTTTTAATAACTCTTTAATATAAGTGCCTGTTAAATCTCCATCAACAGAAGCATTTAACGCAATTATGACTTCTTTAATACTATTTAATCTCATTAATAATTGATTAAATCTTAAGTCAGAAGGATCAATCCCTCTAGAAAAATCAATGGTTCCCCCTAGTACATGATATAAACCGTGGTATGACCCACTGTTTTCCATCACAAATAAATCCCGTACCGATTCAACCACCATAATGGAATCTTTATGTCTTGTTACATCCGAACAAATTGGGCAACTTTCTTCCATCATTGCGCCACAAACTGGACAGTTCTTAATTTTATCTTTTATAGTAGCTAAAGAACTGCTTAAGTTGATTATTTTTTCTTTGTCCATTTCGGTCGCGATAAAGAGTGCTAGTCTCCTAGCCGTCTTTTCACCGATGCCTGGTAAGGCTCTTAAATCTTCAACGAGCTTATTAAATGGCTCAGGGTATTTCACTTAGAATCCCATCCCCATGGTATATTTACTCATTTCATCAGCGGTTGTTTTATCAACATTTTCAACAGCATCATTGATCGCAATTAAAATCGCGTCTTGTAGCATATCAACATCATCTAATAAATCAGGATCAATCACAAGTTCAACGACTTGATGACTCCCTAACATCACAACTCTAACACCACTTGCTTTACCTTCAAATTCAGTCATTTGAAGACGTTCTTGAGTTTCTTGCATTTCTTTTTGTATTTTTTGTAATTTCTTAATCATATTTTGGTTCATAATTTTACTCCTTTATTATTACTATATCTTCTCCAAAGAAATCAAGGGCTAATTTTACTGTTTCTGGTTGCCATTTTTCTTCTCTGGTTTCATAAATATCTAATTGTAGTTTTGGTAATTCTGGGTTTTTATTTCCACTAGCCCATTGTTCTTTAAAAGAATTGAATAAGAATAACCAAGCTTCTTCATCTAAACATATATAGTTATCAATGATATGGTCTTTAGAATTGATGACCTCTAAGGCAAGTTTCTTATACTCGTCCTTTAACATCATTAAACAGGTCGTTTTATCTGGATAGATTAGTAGGAAACTGTCTTTACTACAAGCAACTAAATTTCCTTCATGAAGGTATCCAGCAACCGTTTGTAAATGAGGTTCTTTAATTTTTAATAGGTTCTCCCAGTTATTAATCAGTTTCGTTTTTTTCTTAACATCACCATTCATTAAAATTTCTTTAACATCATCCACGGTAATATCTTTTCTATAGACAAGTTCATCCGTCTTAACCGGTTTAACAACATGTTCTTCTAGTGGTTTGGTTTCAGCAGAGGTCGTAACCACTCGAACTGGTTCACTCTTTAACTTAGTAATTTGCAGTTCTAGTGCATTCACCTTGTTCATCAACATACTGATTTGTTCAGTTGAGTCAATTTGTTTAAGCTGTTCATGGTCAATCATTTTAATAATCGCTAATTCTAGATAAGCTCTTTTTTGATTGGTCCACTTAATATCATTTTGAGTTTTATTTAATATATCAAGGTAGAAATAAATTCTATCGTTACTAAATTTTTTTGAGAAATCTTCTAGATACAAAGTCGCTCTTTCTGTGTCAAAAACAACATTCTTTTCAACTAAGATATCTCTTAACAACATCACTAAATCACTGACAACTTTAGGAATTTCTTTCCCGTCTTCAATAATTTCATTTAAAAGTTTTAATGCTTCCGATGCTTTTTTCTCTAAGATATATGTCAACAAATGTAATAAGTTATCTTTTGATACACTACCACTCACTTTATAGACATCATCTAAAGTAATTTCACCATCACTAAAGGCAACTGCCTGATCAAATAAACTAATCGCATCTCTTAGGCCGCCTTCAGCCAATCGACTAATCTCACTAATCGCTTCATCCGTGATAAGAATATTTTCATGGGTTCTAATTTCATCTAACTTTCTAATAATATCTTTTCTAGAAATTCCTCTAAAGTCAAAGCGTTGACATCTAGAAAGAATGGTAAGCGGTACTTTATTAGGTTCGGTTGTCGCAAGAATAAAAATAACATATGCAGGTGGTTCTTCTAAAGTCTTTAACAAAGCGTTAAAAGCTTGAGAAGTTAACATATGGACTTCATCAATAATGTAAACTTTATACTTACCAAGTGAAGGTAAATACTTCACCTTATCTCTTAGTTCACGAATTTCGTTAACCCCATTGTTGCTCGCTGCGTCAATTTCAACCACATCAGAAATACTGCCTTCTTGAATAGCCAAGCAAGTAGGACACTGTCCACATGGATTATCCGTTGGTGATTTTTCACAGTTAACCGCTTTAGCTAATATCTTAGCAATACTAGTTTTACCCGTTCCCCGAGGTCCACTAAATAGATAGGCATGTGCTATTTTGTTGTTCAATAAAGCATTTTGAAGTGTCTTGACAATAACGTCTTGACCAACGACTTCATCAAAATTTCTTGGTCTATAGGTTCTATAGAGTGCTTGATAGGCCATTTAGT
>JAQUCY010000037.1 GCA_028685975.1 Acholeplasmataceae bacterium
AATCTGATGGGGATATCATTCTATTTATAGATGAAATTCATACGATTGTTGGGGCTGGTGCAGCCGAAGGAGCAATGGACGCCTCTAATATGTTAAAACCAATGCTCGCAAGAGGCGAACTGCACTGCGTTGGCGCAACCACCTTAAATGAATATCGTAAATATATTGAAAAAGACCAAGCTTTAGAACGACGTTTTCAAAAAATCTTAATTGATGAACCAACCGTTGAAGATACGATTAGTATTTTAAGAGGTTTAAAAGAACGTTTCGAAGCCCATCACGGTGTTCATATAAGTGATAACGCACTTGTTAGTGCGGCAACTCTTTCAAACCGTTACATTACTGATAGATTCTTGCCAGATAAGGCAATCGATTTAGTCGATGAAGCTTGTGCTTCGATTCGAATGGAAATAGATTCAATGCCTGTTGAATTAGATTCTATCAATAGAAAAATTATGCAGTTAGAGATTGAAAAGAGTGCTTTATCAAAAGAAAAAGACACGCTCTCACAAAATAGATTAAATAAAATTGTTGAAGAATTAACTGAAGCAAAAACTGAACAAGATTTGATAACAAAAAAATGGCAAGAAGAAAAATCTCAATTAGATGCCGCTAAACAATTAAGAAATAAACTTGAAATAAAGAAAAATGAACTTCAAAATGCGTTCAATAATTCAAATTACCAAAGAGCTGCCGAACTTCAATATTCATTAATTCCTGAACTTGAAAAGAAAATTACTGAAATGACCGAACAAGCTAAAAATCATGAACTGATTAGTGAAACCGTATCTAGTGATCAAATCGCTGATATTGTCTCAAAATGGACTCACATTCCAGTGACTAAACTACTTCAAGCTGACCGTGAAAAGCTGCTTCATCTCCAAGATGAAATGTCTAAACGCGTAATTGGACAGGATCATGCATTAAAATTAGTTAGCGAAGCCATTATCAGACAAAGAGCAGGCATAAAAGATATGAATAGACCAATTGGTTCGTTTATGTTTTTAGGTCCAACTGGTGTCGGTAAAACTGAGGTAGCCAGAAGTTTAGCAGAAAACTTGTTTGATGATGAATCTCATATCATAAGATTAGATATGAGTGAATATATGGAACGCCATAGTGTTTCCAGGTTAATAGGTGCCCCACCAGGATATGTGGGTTACGATGAAGGCGGGCAATTAACTGAAGCTGTTAGAAGAAAGCCTTATTCAATCGTTTTGCTTGATGAAATTGAAAAAGCCCATCCCGACGTATTTAACATTCTCTTACAAATCTTAGATGATGGAAGACTAACTGATAACCAAGGACGAACCATAGACTTTAAAAACACCATTATCATAATGACTTCTAACCTAGGTTCGCAAGAACTATTGTCGGGTGGTGAAAACGGTATTGAAAAAGTCAAAACTCTAGTTAAAGAAACATTCAAACCAGAATTCATTAATAGACTGGATGATATTATTATCTTTAACCCATTAAACTTTACTGTCCAAGTGAAAATTGTTGATAAGATGTTAAATGATCTTTCAAAACGTCTAGAAGATAGAGATATCCATATCGAATATTCAGACGCTTTAAAGAAACATGTTTTACAACAATCTTATTCGATTGAATATGGGGCTAGACCAATCAAACGTTACATTCAACGTTATATTGAAACATTCATCGCTGAAAAAATAATTAAAGATGAAATTTTAAGTAATATTACCTATACCTTAGATTATAAGGATGAAGTTTATATTTTATCAAAAAAGGACTAACAAGTCCTTTTCTTTTTTATATAAATTGATATAAAAGAATCCCTAAGAATGCACTAATTAAAATTAAATAAACGGGTGATATTTTTTTAAACTTTAATCCTATGATAAGCACTACCACAAAGATGATAAGGGCGATATAATCAAAACTAAGTTCAACCTTAAAATTACCTAATATCGCCATTAAGGCAACCGATAAAAAAGCAGCTAAAATAAAACCTAATACCATTGGTTGAATTACTTTTAGTGCGTTTTGAACTGGCTTAGTTTTAATTAGTTTATCAGATAGTATCGCAATAATTAATATAATAATAAATGAGGGTAAAAATACCCCTAATGTCGCAAAAAAGCTCCCTAAAAGTTTAATATATAAAGCTTCTCCTTCAAATACGTGGAATCCTGCAAAAGTTGCGATATTTATCGCAAACGGCCCTGGCGTTGCTTCACTGATCCCGATAAAATGGGTAATTTGAGCTTGAGACAAATAATTATTATGCAACAAATCTTGACTAATCATCGGTATCATCGCATAACCGCCACCAAAAGTGAATAAGCCTATTTTAAAAAAGATAGCAAAGAGTTTTAACATCTTAAGAAACATCTTTATCACCTCTTCTACTTTGGATTAACCCATAAACGATTCCAAATATAGCACCTGCTAACAAAAGATAGACTAATGAAAATAAATCAAAGAAGGCTACTAATGTTGCAATGATAAAGATTAAAAAATTAAGCCAAGTTTTGGGAACCTTACTACCGATTCTAAAAAGCGCCAATAAAATTAATACCCCAACACCTGCACTAATACCTTTTAATGCATTTTGTAATATTTGATTTTTACTAAACGCTTGAAGAAATAAACTAATTAAAACAATTGTAATAAAAGATGGCAACACAACCCCTAATGTCGCAAAAAAAGAACCCCAAAATCCAGCCTTTTTATAGCCTATAAAGGTTGCAGAGTTTATCGCAAACGGCCCTGGAGTAGATTCACTAATTGCCAACAAATCAAGCATCTCATCATCTGTCATCCAACCTTTTTTATCAACGACGTCTTTATGCATCACACCAATCATGACATAACCACCGCCAAAGGTTAAAGCTCCAATTTTAAAAAATGTTAAAAATATTTCAAATAATAGTTTCATAAAACCCCTCTTTAGACTCAATTATAGCACATTTAAGCAGTTTTTAAGGTTAAATAAAAATAAAAAGCTATCGTTAATAACTTTTTATCATCTATTCTTTACTTTCAAGAATCCTAAATTAGATCATTTTATTATTATTTTCATAAAAAAAATCCACACTATATTCAAGACTAATTCTTCTAATAATCAAATGATTAGGGTTATACTTTTTTAGATTTCTTTTTTGGAATAGAGGTGATTTTATCCATAATCTCTAATACTTGATTTGTTAAATGATGGTCTTCAATATCTAAAACATAATGTTTTTTTGACCCTTCATAAGGATATCCCTTTTCAGCGTTTATAAGTAGAGAATTAAGTGCTTCTTTTTGTTTAACAAATACAGTATTATCACAAACCATTAACACCGGTTTATCATTTAGATAAATCATGTATTCACCAAACATCTTTTTATATCTAATCATTCCATCATATTTAATTTGATCCAAAACGAAATCCATATAATCTTTACTGGTTGCCATATTATGTCCTTTTAGTTTTATAGAAGATTGATTCATTTTTCAAATCAATTGTTGATACATCAATGAATGTTATATTAAAATGGGGTACTTTTTTTAAATGCTTGATGAGATAAGTTATTTTATCAGGCTCAGCTTCAATCTCTAAAACAACACATTTTTTATCATTATAAACGAAACCTGAAGCACCTAAGCGGATACTCATTAAGTAAACTTCATTTCTAAAGGCCACCCTTTTAACTTTTCCATAAAATATGATTCGTTGTCTCATTTTATCTTCTTTTTGAAAGATTGGTAAATCAAATGACCTAATTCTTTTTTCCATCAAATGCATATTTATCTTGCTAATCACACTATCACATCCTAAATTAATAACCATTATACAAGATAAAGCAAAAAACGAATACAAAGCTGTATTCGTTTATTAGACTATGTTAAATTATATGATAAAATTCCCATTTTCAAACACTTTAACTTTTTTACCATCTTGGGTTATTCCTGTAATTTCCATGTCACTTGAACCAAACATGAAATCAACGTGAACCATGGAGTTATTGTAACCTTTAGGTTCTAAGTCTTTAACATCTGCTCCAATACCGTTTTTAATATTCATTGGATAAGCTCGACCTAAAGCCATGTGACAACTTGCGTTTTCATCGTATAAGGTATTATAAAATAAAATATTGGTATTGCTGATAGGTGAATCATGTGAGATAAGTGCAATTTCTCCAATGTATCTCGCATTATCATCAAAGTTAAGGATAGATTCTAAAGCTTCTACTTCTTTTTCCGCTTCAAATTTAACCACTTTACCTTGATCAAATTCTAATGAAAAGTTTTCGATTAACTTCCCATTATAGTTTAGAGGTTTCGTTGCGACTACTTTTCCTTGCGTCATAAACTTGTGTGGCATGGTGAATGCTTCTTCAGTAGGAATGTTTGGATTAAAATAAATCCCGTTTGCGGCAACCTCACCACCTGCTGCCCAAATATGGTTATCAACTAGTCCAACCACAAGGTCAGTACCAAGGCTATTTTTAAAGTGTAATTCTTTAAAATTATAGTTATTTAATAAATCAGCGTGAGTTCTTAAACTCTTGTTATGGTTCTTCCAATCTTCAATTGGATCATTTTCTAATGTAACTCGTGATGCGGCAAAAATCGCATCCCAAAGTGCTTCAACGGCTTCATCTTCAGGTAAGTCTGGGAATACTTTAGTCGCCCATACTTTATTTGAGGCACCAATTATTGTCCATTGACCTTTATTTCCCATTGTATATTCTCTTAAAAAACCTAATTTTTGTTGTGCAGCAATTCCGGCCATTTGAACTTTCTTACTGTCAATATCCTTGTTTAAACCAGGCATTGGTGAAGTAATTGAAATAAAACAAGCATTTTGATCAACGTAGTATTGGTTTTTACTTACTAGGTAGTCTGGTACTTCTTTTAATGTATCATCGTCTTGATGTTCGTATGCGTACTTAGTGACATATTCATCATTCCAATCAATGATTACTTTTCTTGCGCCAACTTCATAGGCAGCTCTGACGACTTCACGTGCTAATTCTCTAGATTCAGTATTACTTCTTAATACGACCGTTTGTCCAGTTTGGACATTTGCGCCAACTTTAACGGCAAGTTTGGCTAATTTTTTTAATAATAGTGGATTTGGCATAATAATCTCTCCTTAATTTATATCTTATTATAACATAAAAGGCCCTTTAGAGCCTTTAAATTTATTTTTCTAAACTATCTTCAACAACAACTTTAACTAAACTTGTAATTCCACCTAATGCGCCAAGAATACCAATAATGTATCCCATCCATAAACCAATGCCTATCTTATAACCAAAGTTTTTTGCATAGACATAAGCTGGGTTGGCAATATCTGTTCTAATCCAAGCGGTATTGTTATACATACTAAGTAAGAAAACAAATGAAACAATGAAACTGGCTGTTACTAAAAAATATGCGATATATTTAACAATTGGTTTATTCTGATAATTGCATGCATACCAATAAAACCCAACCGGTAATATTGATCCTAAGTAAGCTATCAAATAGATCCAGTTCGCATCAAATTTAGCCTCTATCACACTAGACCCGGATGTAAATACGTACTTTTGGCCAAAAATAACATCGGTGCCTAAAATCGGATTAGAGATATTATCATGGGTGAAAATTGGTAAAAACATTGTGAACACCAGTAATAACATAAATGCTATAAAAACTGAGCCGATTATTCTTTCAATATGTTTCATTAACTATACCTCATTTGTCATTATATCAAATTGAGAAAAATATTACCATGTTTTTTCGCTCTAAGTTAGATTTCGGTTATTATTATTGAATTACCTTTAAAGATTCTCTAATATTACCATTGTGCTTACTCAAAATCTTCTCAATTTGATTTTTATCATCAATTTGAGACATAATTCCAAAAATTGCATATTTAACCGAATTAAATTTCTTTAAATAAGCATAAGCTGTTTTTTCATCTGTTTTGGTAATCTCTGTAACAATCTTAACAGCACGACTAATCAGTTTGTCATTAGACATTTGAACATCAACCATTAAGTTTTCATAAACTTTTCCCAATTTAACCATAGAGGCGGTTGAAATCATATTTAAAATTAGCTTTTGAGCAGTCCCTGACTTCATTCTAGTTGACCCTGTTACTGGTTCAGCACCCGTAATCGCTTCTATTTTATGTTTCGCTTCTTTAGCAATTAAGGAGTTACTAGATGTTGTGATACAAGCTGTATCGCAACCAATACTGTTAGCATACTCTACTGCAGCCACGGCATAAGGTGTTCTACCTGAAGCAGTAATTCCAATGACAAAGTCTTCTTCAGAAAGGTTGTAAGATTTAAGATCTTTAACTGCTTCTGTCCTAGAATCTTCAACTTTTTCAATTGGATATCTTAAAGCTTTGTCACCACCAGCAATAATTCCGATTACCATATCTTCTGGCACACCAAAAGTAGGTGGACATTCACTAGCATCTAAAACACCAAGTCTTCCTGATGTACCAGCACCAATGTAAATTAGCCTACCTCCTCTTTTAAAAGATTTCGTAATCGCATCTACAGTGTCGGCAATTTGAGGAATTGCTTTTTCTACTGCATAGGGAACACATTTATCTTCTTCGTTAAAAGCGATTAGAACTTCTTTAGTGGACAACAAATCAATATTTTTTGTCTTTTCATTTCTTTCTTCTGTGCTTATTTTACTTATATCAACCATGGTCTTACTCCTTATATACTTTATTTTTAGCCAATCTATATGCCCCATAAACAGGTTCATAGCCCGCTTCATCAATACGTGCGTTTGGTAAATGTTTCTTTAAATCCTCTAAGATAGTTTCTTTAACATAGAGGGCTTTTAAGGCAAAACTACCTTTTAAAGCTATCACAATGTTTTCATCATTAATAAACCTCTTATAAGCTGTTATAATTTGACCTGATAACATCTTCGCTTCATTTATTAATAAACTTTTTGCTAATGAATCAGTTTTAGCTATCTGTTGAATTTCACTTGATAGTAAAGCCAACTCACTCTTAGGTTTATTATATACATAATCAATTATTCCTTTTGGATCATCAAGATCCATCTTTTTTAGTAAGTGTTCGGATAAAACCCCTAAACCTTGTCCCAATTCATATTCACTAATAATATTTTTAATTGCTGTGATGACCAAGTGATAGGCAGAACCTTCATCCCCTAACAAATGACCCCAACCACCAATTCTTTCTACAATTTGTGCTTTTTCTATCATCACAATAGAACCTGTGCCACCGATGGCAAGAATTGGTATTTCACCCTTTCTTTTATCGACTGAATATAAGGCAATTAAAGCATCTGTATCAAGATCAACTTTACAATTAAACTTCGATTCTAGATAATCAATAAATGATTCTTTGTTTGAAAGCCTACTCGCCCCCGCAATCCCCATTTGAATAAATACTTTTTTTGATACATCTAGGTCCTTTAACAATGTTTCTATTAATTCTATTAACGTGTTTTTGGCTTTAACCTCATCAACACTAAAATTTGAAAAGCCTAATTGAACGCGTTTGATTTCAAGCCCATCAATACTGTATAAAGCTCCTAATGTTTTTGTTCCACCACCATCAATCCCAATCACATAATCAAACATGAATCGGGCTCTTACCTTCTGGGATTAGGTTGTCTAATAAGTAGGCTTTTAGGGTTTCGATGGAATTTAAGGTGTATTCATATAAACAAATATAGTTCTTAATCATAGGAACATAATAAGTATCATATGGATTTCTTAACGATACTACATGTAATTCAAGATCTAATTTAACCAGTTCGTTAATTAACTTTAATTGATTTGGGAAACTACTTGAGTTATAAGTGGTTAATATTACCTGTTTATATTGTTTGGCGTTATTAACGGCATGTTTAATTTCTTCATCGGTTGGGTTAACGTTGACATTCATAAATTCAAAATCAGATAAGGCTTCTTTTAATGTTTTTATCGCTGAGGATTCACCATCCGTTAAATCAGCAAATGTGGTGGCTTTAGGTAATTGACCAATAAAGAGTGTTCTTCCTTTTTGAACGAATCGTTCTCCTTTAACTAAAGTGAGTGCCTTATCAACGACTGTTTTTGAGAAAGTCTTATGGCGATCATTTTCTACTATATCTTTGACAAGCGCATATTCTTGATTAATAATGTGCGTTGACAGTTTTTGTTTAACACGTAAAATCCTACTAACACGTTCATCTAATACTTCGATTGGAAGTGTGCCATTTAATACTGCTTCTTTAATCAGTTCACAGACGCGTCTTTGTTGGTCTTCATAATGACAATATAGAACCATGTTAGCACCAGCTAATATGGCTGGAACCGCAGATTCTTCTGCACCATAATTATCCCAAATCGCTTTCATTTCCATGCCATCTGTAACAATTAAACCTTCAAACTTTAATTCTTCTCTAAGTAAGCCCGTTAAAGCATTCTTTGATAGAGTCGCAGGTAAATTATCATTGGTAATTTTATAAATAATATGAGCACTCATAATCGCCCCAATATTATTACTAATCGCATCCTTAAACGGTACCAATTCAACTTCATGAAGTCTTGTTAAACTATGATCAACTCTAGGCAATCCTAAGTGTGAATCAACATGAGTATCTCCATGTCCTGGGAAATGCTTACCTGTCGCAATCACTTTATTTTGTAATCCATCAATAAACGCTTTTGTATACTTTGATACTTTTTCTGGGTTATCACTAAAACTTCTTACACCAATGACTGGATTATTTGGATTGTTGTTAACATCTAACACTGGTGCAAAGTTCATGTTAAAGCCTAAAGCATCTAATTCTTCGCCCATATATAAACCAGATAAATAAGCATTGTTCTCATTATCTGTAGCAGCAATTGTCATTGCCCCAGGAAAAACCGTCGCTTTATCATAAATACGGGTAACCATCCCACCTTCTTGGTCAACAGAAATAAGTGCTGGGATGCCAGTTGTTTCGATAATTAATTTTTGAAGATCTTTATTGAGTTGAAATATTTGTTCAGTTGTACCAATATTTCTAGTAAAATGAATAATATTACCTATCTTATATTTTTTGATCATATCGATGGTAGATTCACTTAAAGTTTGTCCTTCAAAGCCAACCATTAAAAGTTGTCCTATTTTTTCTTCTAAGGTTAAGTTTGTTATTTTAATCATACAAATGGTATCCTTTCGTGAGTTTATCAAATGTCTTTTGATCTTCAATTTGTTTAGTTTTGATTTCTTCTAAACTCAATGTGTGGTTGGAAATAAATGCATCGCCAACATTTAAATCAATCATCTTCTTACCACCTTCACTCCAAGGTGGGTTAAAACTAAATTCTTTATGTGTATTTCCAATTTCTTTAAGTAAAACCATGCCCGTGTAAATAGCTTCAAATGCATGATAATCCGTAATATACATTTCTATACCGCTACAAACAATATCTTTATGTTTGCTCATCACTGGTGTAAAGTACAGTGGTCTAAATGTGACTCCTTTAAGGTTATGTTTCTCTAGTGCATTTAATAAAACTTTAGAATCTAACCATGGTGCCCCAATAATTTGAAAAGGTTTAGTTGTTCCTCTGCCTTCGCTGACATTTGTTCCTTCAAAGATACAATTTGCTGCATAAGCGAATACCGCTTCTTTAGTTGGAATATTTGGTGATGGTAATACATAAGGTAGATTATAATCAAACGCAAGCATATCTCGTTTATAACCTGACATCGGTATAACTGTTAAATCACAAGCAATTTCCATTGCTTCATTATAAAACAACGCCAATTCACCAACGGTTAAACCATATCTTTGTGGCATTGGATAATAGCCAATAAATGATCTGTAGTCAAGGTTTAATATATTGCCTTCAATCTTTGAACCCAAGTAATTTGGTCTATCAAAGACAACCATTTTTTTACCATGTCTTTTTGCCGCTTGCATCGTATAAGCTAAGGTAGAAATATACGTATAAAACCTAACCCCAACATCTTGAATATCATAGGCAATAATATCGATACCTTCTAACATTTCTTCAGTAGGAGCACGTTTTTCTCCATATAAAGAGTAGACAGTAATCCCTGTTTCACTATCCGTATAACTATCTAATTTGACGCCAGCTTGAAGATTTCCTCTAATTCCATGTTCAGGCGAAAACAAAGCTTTCAAATAGGTGTTTACATTTAAGATATCGATAGTGGATTTGAAGTTTTGATCCACACCAGTAGGGTTGGTAATCAACCCAACAGATTTACCTTTAAACAGTGATTTATATTCACTTATTCTTTCAATCCCTAGTTTTAACATTTGCACTAATCCTTTCTAAGAACTTAAATATTGGAGCACTAACCAATACCCATAACAGCACAGTTAATGACAGACCAGCTATCACGTAAATAACCATAAATTGTGGAATAAAAATCAGTAGTATCGGTATAATCCATAAAACAGACAACAAAAGTGTCACAATAAAGTATTTTGCCATTACATAAAGGCTTAGTTTAAATAGATTCGTCATATCAACATCTTTAAAGTACATAAGAACCGGTATTGTATAAAGTGTTATTAAAACAAACATAATTAAAAACAATAACACCACATAATAGCCAATTAAGTAAATAAGCCCAGAGTTCTCTTCAATAAAACCATCATAAGAAATCATGCTGTAGATTCCTAATAAGAGAATTAAAATGAAAATTAAACTGATTTGAAATTTCTTTTTTAAATTCTCTTTGAAATAGGTCCAAAACCCACTAAATATTGGGGTGTTTTTTCCATACCGCCAGTCTTTAAAGAGCCTAAAGGCTGCATAAAGACTTGGGTATAGAGTTATCACTAATAATGTTGCAACAATGAGTATTAAATTGATGGTCACAATTCTTAAGATCCAATCGGCAATATAATTTAATTTGTGGAAAAAAGGTTT
>JAQUCY010000100.1 GCA_028685975.1 Acholeplasmataceae bacterium
TAAAACCTTTAAAAATCAATGTTCCAAAAAGAAAGCACTTTTCACCTAAAGGGATTCAAAAGTTATTAGAATCTATTAAAGGAGACCCATTAGAACTCATTATTTCAGATTTGTTTTTAAAGTCTATGAGTAAGGCAAAATATGACCGAATTAACATCGGGCATTTTGGATTAGCCTCTCAATTCTATAGTCACTTTACCTCTCCGATTAGACGTTATCCGGATTTGTTATTACATAGATTAGTAAAGGCATTCTTGTTACACCCTGATAATCTAAAAAAGAAGATTAACTTCTATGAATCAATCATTCCAGATATCGCAATACACTCTTCTGAAATGGAAAAGATCAGTGATGATTTAGAACGTGAAGTAGATAAACTCAAAGTAGCTGAATTCATGAATAAACATATTGGAGAAATCTTTAACGGTACAGTTTCTGGAATGACTAGAAGTGGCTTATTCGTTAGAACTGATAAAGGGATTGAAGGCATGGTTCATGTCAAAATAATGGATGATTATTATGTTTATGATGAGAAGAAAATGACTTTAACTGGAGAACGTAGTAAAAAGACCTTTAGATTAGGTAATAAAGTTAAGGTTCAATTAATGGATGTTAATGTCAGTTTAAGACAAATATCGTTTAAGTTGATAAAGTAGTGTGATAATATGAAAATAGTTGCTCAAAACAAAAAAGCTAGACACGAATATTTTATTGAAGATACTTATGAAGCTGGAATTCAGCTTAAAGGTACTGAAATAAAATCTGTTCGATCTGGAAAAGTAAGTCTAGATGAAAGTTATATCGACATTAAAAATGGCGAAATTTTTATCGTAGGGATGCATATATCGCCTTATTTAGCATCAGGGTCATTTAATCATGATGAAACCAGAGATAGAAAACTGTTAATGCATAAAAATGAAATTATCAAACTACTTAATAAAAAAGAACGTGATGGATTTACTTTAATTCCTTTGAAACTATATTTTGAAGGTGCTTTAGTAAAAGTTGAAGTTGCGGTTGCAAAAGGAAAAAAATTATACGATAAACGTGAATCACTAAAAGAAGAAGATGTTAAAAAACGACTTAGAAAGCAGGGTATTAAATGAAAGTAGGTTTAATGCTGGGTGGCGGTGGTGCTAAAGGTGCTTACCAATTAGGTGTTATAAAAGCGTTAGAACAGTACAATTTAATCAATCAAATTGATTGTATAGTTGGAGCCTCTATCGGGGCATTAAACGGTTATTTTTATTTATCTAGTCAAAACATTAATCACGTGATTGATAGTTGGCGTTATGGGATAAAAAATAATCCAATACAACTTAAAAAACGTAATCGCAAAAAAAAAGAGAATGAAACGGGTTTATTTTCACTTCAAGTATTACGAGAAATGAATAATTTATATTTGAATCCTTCCTTGTTCGAACAAACTAAGATTGATATGTTTGTTTCCACAACAAAGGTTGTTAATCCTAAATTATCTGGGGTTGTCATGAGATGGAAATGGGAAAATGAGATTATTCATTTAAATAAATCAGATTACCCATTTGAAGATGCAATTTCCTCATCATCCGTACCAATTGTTTTCGGGACCAATCGAGTTCATAATTCGTATTATATTGATGGTGGTTTGACAAATAATAATCCTGTAGATGTTTTAATTAATCAAGGATGTGATGTCATTTTTGGGGTATCATTGGACAACAAACACAATTATAAAAAATATAAGGAACATAATGTCACATTAATCAATTTAACCAGTCGAGAAGCACTCCCAAGAACTGCCATTAAAAGTTATGCAGCGGTGTTAAATTTTAACTTAGATTTATTTGAAAACAGAATTGAATATGGATATTACGCAACCACTGAGATGATTAAAGAATGTATCAGTAAAGATATCTTTAAATTGGATAACCAACAAGTGAAAATTTGTGAAAATAGTGGGGTGTTTAAGATAATTGATGTACCTGATTACATTAATGGTAATATTAAGATACTGCGAAGTAAAAAAGAATCTGAGTTAAGAAAAAAGGAGCGAAACCATGGAAATAATTAAAGCTATACAACAACTATCTAATCCGATATTAGATTGGATTATGCGCATTATTACTGAAGGAGGAGATATTTATTTTTTCATCCTTATTGGAGCGTTTTTATATTGGATTGTGGATAAGAAGTTTGCTTTTAAGTTAATGGTATCCTTTATATTGAGTGCTATGATTAATGGCGTTATTAAACATTTCACCAATAAACCTCGTCCCTATCAAGAAGGAGCAGAAGCCATTTTACAAGAAACCACAGGCTCATCAATGCCAAGTGGTCATGCTCAGGCAAGTGGTGCTTTATCAAGCATGTTAATTTATCAATATTATGAGATTAAATGGATTAAATATTTGGCGATTGCTTTAATGGTATTAGTCCCATTTTCGAGAATGTATCTTGGTCAGCATTACTTAGAAGATGTTTTGGTCGGTTCACTATTAGGTATTGTATTAGGACTATTTTTCTTATGGATTTTAGGATTGGGTAAAGAAAATACTGAAGATTTAAAAGCAATGGTAGTTATTCCTTTGTTCATAGTTGCGTTATTCTTTGTTTATAATGAACAGTTTT
>JAQUCY010000101.1 GCA_028685975.1 Acholeplasmataceae bacterium
AACTTTTGAATCCCTTTAGGTTAAAAGTTCTTTCTTTTGTGAACATTGATTTTTAAAGGTTTTAATTGTTCATATAACAATTGGATTCGTTCTTCTTTAGGTTTATCATGCACTCTATAGATACAAGGCAGATCTAACATAGTTAAATGTGTTGAAACAACTTCATTAGTAAGAATCATAAATGATTCAATAATACCTTCACTCATACCTACTTCTCTTAAAATAACATCAATAATATCATTATTATCATCCAAGATATATTGATATTCCGGTGATTCAAACTCAAGTGCTCCACGTTTGTAACGAGTTTGTTCAAGAAGATTAGATAGTTCAAGCATTAAATCAATATTCTTTTCTAAATTCGAATCATTTAGTGTCCCACCATTTAAATAAAGATTTACTTCTTCATATGATAGTCTTCTATTGACATTAATAACCGTTTCTTTAATTTCATGAGAGATTACGTTTCCTTGTAAATCCAGAACCATATATACACTTAATGCATACTTTTCAGTTCCCACGTTTAGACTACATAAGTCATTTGACAATCTTCTTGGTAACATCGGGATAACTCTATCCGCAAGATAACATGAAGTTGCCTTTTGATAAGCTTCTTTATCAATAATACTGCCTTCTTCTACATAATGGCCCACATCTGCTATATGAACTGCTAAATGGTAATAGTTATTCACCATTTTTAAACTAATCGCATCATCTAAATCTTTCGCATCTGCCCCATCAATAGTAACGATATACTCATCCGTAGGAACATATCTAGATTCTAGGTTAATGGTGCGATCCAGAGATTCAGTATAATCTAGATTTTCTTGTGTGAACTCATAAGGAAAACCAGCTTCATAAACTAACGATAAAATATCAATACCCGGATCTGTAACAAAACCTAATACTTTCTTAACTGAGCCTAGTACGATATTGTCATAATACTCATCCAAACTCACTAAGATAACTTCTCCGCCAATAAAATCTACCTGTTCCTTTAATTCAATGGTTAATCTAAATGGTTTGTTAGGAATTAAATAGATTTTTGTCTTAATTTTTTTTACTGAACAAACAAGTTCATGAGAAGCCCTAGTTAAGATTTCTATAACTTTATTAAAACGACCTTTTCTCACTAATACGATATCTTTATCTAGCGCATTAGATAGGTCTCTATCTTCTAAGTACAAATCATCCCCATCAAGTAATAAAAAACCAAATCCTTCTTTTAAGTCTATTTTACCAACATAAAAATCATTCTTTAATGAATAAGTATTATTTTTCTTGGTTAATCGTTTCTTGGATATTTGATATTCTAATTGTTTATTTAATTGTTCTGGTTTAAAATTTGTTATTTCTAATAATTCATCAAATTCTAACGCGCGCGCTTTTAAAAAAGCCTCTAATATGTGCATAAATTCACCTTCAGTAACATTATATCATATCACAAGACCAACTTTTTTCTAAATTATTTTTGTTTTAAATAATTAGGTTTTTTTAGTGTGCTTATTATCCGAAAAAGAACTAAGATTCTTTTTAGTCTTTTTTAGATTAAATTAGTGGTTTTATTTTCGTTAAGAAAGGGCTCAATACCGCTGTTAAAGCTTTGTAACCTTCTTCATTTAAATGAAGACCATCATAAGTATATTTTGACCCTAAACACTCAGTCTCATCAATAAGCCTTTGATAAGCATCAACAAATATAACCTCTTTAATTTCACTAGCAATAAATTTAGCTGTTTGATTCTCAAAAGACTTCTACTTCCAACTAACTTTTTATCAATGGTTTCACTAGTAGGTAATATTGAAAGTAAGATAATTTGAACATTTGGATCAAAGTATATAATTTTTTTAATAATTTCTTTAACTTTATTAGTAATCTCAGTTTCATTGGCTTGATGAAATTCTAAATCATTACTACCTATATGTAATACTATTCTCTTAGGATTAAGTTCGTAGATAAAAACATCAGTATTTTGTAAGAAGGTCTCAGTGGTTGCGCCCGAAAAACTCCTGTTATAACAATGTAAACCAAAAAACAATTCATGAATATTATAATTATCAAAAATAAAATCTCCTATAAACACAACGCCATTTGGCTTAACCTTTTTATTCAAGAGTTTAAAGTTTTCTACTGTTTGATCAAATACCATTTTAACTTGTAGTTTTAATACTTCCTTAGATCCTACTTTTTTTCCTTGTAAATATGAATAGTGAATTGTAACTCCTAAAGTAATAAGAAATACAGCCAATAAAGCGTATAAGATATATTCCATAATTTTCTCCTTTTAATGTTGAAAAAGATTATTTTTAAATGAATTGGCTTACTCTAGTAATTATTACAGTTAGCTTACATATCTTGTTTTATATATTTTTTTCCTACTTTTTTACTCCCCCGTATATAGTTTATCAATTTATCTACTCTTTAACCTGTTTAAAAAACAAAAAAGAGGCCGAAGCCTCTTCAGTTTATTTTAAGTTATAGAAACTTGCTTTACCTAAGTATTTAGCAGTATCTCCAAGTTCATCTTCAATTCTGATTAATTGATTGTATTTAGCAATACGGTCAGTTCTTGATGCAGAACCAGTCTTAATT
>JAQUCY010000102.1 GCA_028685975.1 Acholeplasmataceae bacterium
AATTGTTCCATCGGGAATGTTGTACTTGCGAGATAAAGACGTATAACTATCTTCCTTGATAGTTTTCTCTAAAATGACTTTCTCTTTAAACTCTTTAGTATAATTATTAAACTTTTGACCTTTACTAACCATAAAAAAACACCTCCTTATATTCATTATATAAAGAAGTGTTTTAAAAAAATATTTTTTTCGTCTTTTAGTTTTTTATTAACTTACACTAAATAGGGTTCAGTCTAATCAATCGTTCGTTTTTTATAAAACAATTACTTAAATTATATTGGTTAAATTAGTTAGTTCAAATCTTGTCTTTTCCCTTGGAGAATCATCACTATATCCAAAAAGAATCATTAATTGAATTGTTTCTTCTTTTAAGGCTGGAACTACTGATTTAATTTCTTCATCATGAAAAGATCCAATAATACAAGTTTGAATCCCCTTATTGATAGCCGCCAAAGTTATATAAGCGGTAACAATACCTGCATCAATGTCGGAATAATTGTGAATGCCATATTCTAAATTTTTTGGTTTTGTTAATATCACCATTCCGCCTGCCTTTTGTGTGAAACTACGCAAAGGGGCAACTAACGCTTGAAAAGTTTCTTGATTTTCAACAATCCAAAAATGCCAGGGTTGATTATTTCTTGCTGATGGGGCTAATCTAGCTTCGTCTAAAATATCTAATATAATCTGTTTGCTAACTTTTTTACCTGAAAAGTTTCTACATGATTCTCTTTTAAGAAACAATTGTTTTAGTTCCATAGGCTTGGAACTCCTTATTTTAATTATTAAAATATATGTTAATTTTATTAAAAATCACTAATTAAATATGCATGTTTTTAACTTTAATAGCTTTTTATCAATATTTTT
Source organism: Acholeplasmataceae bacterium (assembly GCA_028685975.1). Lineage (GTDB taxonomy): Bacteria > Bacillota_I > Bacilli_A > Acholeplasmatales > UBA5453 > UBA5409. The sequence goes on from JAQUCY010000102.1 coordinate 868, forward strand.
ATTGTTTTCTAATTATCCCTTGTTTAATCGCTGTATTTTTAACAGATTCACTAACTTTTTGATGAACTTCTTCGTTTAGTACACTTGGTACTATATAATCATAAGTCAGTTTTTCATCCGTTATATAATGAGCAATCGCTTCTGAAGCACTAGCCATCATTTCAATTGTAATCTTGGTTGCCCCAGCTTCCAATGCACCTTTAAATAAACCTGGGAAAACCAAGGCATTATTAATTTGATTAGGGTATTGATTGGAACCAGTTCCAACTATGATTGCACCAGCTTGTTTAGCTAGTTTAGGATCAATTTCTGGGACTGGATTCGCTAGTGGGAAAACAACTGGATTTTTAGCCATTGATTTAACCATTTCTTTAGTTAATACATTGGGTGCCGATACACCAATAAAAACATCTGCTCCTTTGATTGCGTCAACTAGAAGTCCCTTTGATAGATGATGATTAGTTAATAAGGCAATTTCTTCTTTAGCTGTGTTAGACTGGGATTCATCCCTTGAAATAATACCATTTCTATCAACTAAAACAAGATTCTTAGCGCCTAAATGTAATAGAAATTTAGCAATTGCTATGCCTGCTGCTCCAGCACCGTTGATAACGATATTGATATCTTGTAACCTTTTCTTTATTAATCTTAGACTATTAATTAACGCAGCACCTACGACTATTGCTGTGCCATGCTGATCATCATGAAAGACTGGGATATCTAATTCCTCAACAAGTCTTCTTTCAATCTCAAAACATCTTGGTGCAGCGATGTCCTCAAGGTTAATTCCAGCGAAGTTTCCTTCTAATAACTTGATAGTTTTGATAATTTCTTCTGTGTCTTTTGTTTTCAAACATAATGGAACAACGTTAACATCTCCAAAACGTTTAAAAAGAGCAGCTTTTCCTTCCATAACTGGCATTCCTGCTTCTGGTCCTATATCCCCTAAACCTAAGACTGCTGAACCATCAGTAATCACTGCAATGGTATTACCTCTACCTGTTAATTGATAAGATAATGAAACATCACTTTCTATGGCTAAACAGGCTTCTGCAACCCCAGGTGTATAAGCCAACATTAAATCTTCTTTTGTTTTAAGTTTAGCTTTTACTTTGGTTTCTATTTTACCTTTCCATTCATAATGCTTTTTCAATGATTTTTCTTTAATTGTCATTTTTTGTCTCCTAATTTATTTACGACTTCTCTAATTGAATCTAAAAACGAATTTTCGCCCCAAGTATTAATTTTAAAAAATACCGCCTGAGATCCTCCCGATGTAATTATACTTAAATAATATATACCATCTGTTCCTGATAAATTTACCGTTAAACTTACTCTATTACTTCCAATATATGAATATCTTTCATAAACTCTAGTAACTGATTTAAAACCATTCACATCATAACTACTACCATCTTCATAAGATGCCGAAATGCTCTTTGATAAAATACCATTATGAAGGTCGCTCATAATAGAATTAAAATCACCATAAATCATTTTTTCTAATTTTGCAATAATACTCTTCTTTCTGTTATAGTTAATTTAATTATATCATTAATCTAGCCTAAAAATAATAAAAAAAAGAACTCATAATAGAGTTCTATGATTATTTGACTATTCCATTAATTCTAATGCTTACTATCTAAAATTAAAATTTCTTTATTACTAATTTGTCTTATATATCCACTATCTTCAAACTTACCAAGTTTTCTAGAT
>JAQUCY010000103.1 GCA_028685975.1 Acholeplasmataceae bacterium
AATTTTATTTTAACGTTTTGTTTGTCTAGCTTTATATTTTTCTAGCTTTGTTTTCTAAATCTCATTTAGAATTGTTTTTTGTTTGTTCGTATAATTTATTCATCATTATTCAGTTTTCAAAGACCTAATCTGCGCTTTTAAGCGCTTTTATATAATACCATAATTAAGTAAAACTTGTCAACTTAATAAAACAAGAATCATTAATATAATATTTTATGTAGCGGGCTCTAAAGCGACCTTTCTTATTCTATCTTAAATATTTTGAGATGTCAACAAAAATTCATGGAAAAAAATATTTTTGTGATTTAATTCAATAATTATGTTCATTTGCTCGTTATTAACATCATATTTTATAAAAGAAATAGAATATGTTCAAATGCATGCGCGCATATACATTATAAATAAGTGAAGATTGTTGAGAAGATAAAAAAAACATTTCCTTTTGGTCTCAAATGAGCTAAGAAAATGTTTGATTTATATAAGTGGTGGAGGGGGACGGATTCGAACCGCCGAACCCTTAGGGAGTAGATTTACAGTCTACCGCGTTTAGCCTCTTCGCTACCCCTCCGTTTATGGCTGCTTTATTATTTTATCGTAATACCTTTTAAAAAGCAACCCAAAAAATAATTATCCGTATAAAAAGCAAAATAATCACTTATCTTGCTTAATCTTTTTATCAAGTTCGTATTTTGGAAACATTACTTCTCTTGAACAGCCTAAACATTTTATTTTAATATCGGCACCAGTTCTAATAACTTCCCAATTAACAGACCCACACACATGAGGCTTTTTCGTTATTATTTTCATGCCTAGTTCATATTTCATTTTAATAGCAATTTAAGCAATGTTTCAAGCTCATCTACATTTTTAACTTTAATAGTGACTTTTTTATCAGTAACAACTGTTTTATACCCCAAATGATCTTTGAGCTCTTTTTCATATTGAGTAAAAATATAAGGTTTCGGCTCTCTTGCTTGTTTATTGGTTTTACCTTCTGTTTGAGATAAAGCTTCTATTTGTCTAACGCTTAAATTTTGACTCACTATTCTTAAAGCGAGTTCTTTAATCCGTTTTGGATCGTCTAGTTTAGATAATACCCGTGCATGTCCCATTGAAAGTCCATTGTTATTAACCATTTCTTTAACTTCTTCAGGTAAATTTAATAAGCCTAATACATTCGTAACATAACTTCTTGATTTGCCAATTTTTTCAGCTAATTGTTTTTGAGTGAGTTCCATGCTTCTCATGATATGTTGATAGGCTTCAGCTTCTTCAATTGGGTTTAAATCTTCTCTTTGAAGGTTTTCTACTAAAGACAATTCAGCCACTTCAGATTGGTCATAATTTCTTACAATAGCTGGGATTGTATCAAGACCATTTTGTTTAGCAGCTCTGTAACGCCTTTCACCTGAAACAATCATATAACCATTCGGGATTTCTTTTAGAATGATTGGTTGAAAAACACCATGTTCAGCGATTGAACTGGCAAGTTCATTAAGCTTCTCTTGGTCGAAGTTTCTTCTAGGTTGAAATGGGTTAGGTGAAATTAAGTGTAGACTTATTTCATTAACCTGTTCACCTTCTTGAATTTGATCTACAGTTTCCTCTTTTAGTAAATCCTTTAAACCTCTAGTTTTTTTTACCACAAAAACACCCCTTTACAATGGTTTTTTCTTGATAAGTGCGAAACTTCTTGGGTAGCCTTTTACCAAACTAACTTTTTCTACAATCAATAAATTTCTTTCCCCCATATCTTCTGGTAATCGGATAGAAATAACTTTATTAATTTGGCCACCTAAGGTAATTATACCATATTTAGCTTTATCGAGTTCGTTTTCTAAAAGGGATGATTTCATCGCGATAAAATGACCCCCTTTTTTCACAAATGGAATGCATAATTCGTTTAAAATATTTAGTGGAGCGACTGCGCGTGCTGTAACTACATCAAAGTGATTTAAATGGGTTCCAGCAAATATTTCTGCCCGTTCATTAATGATATAAACGTTGGTCAGATTTAATCGGTCTTTTAAAGCATTCAGAAAGTTTGTTTTCTTTGTTTGAGATTCGACAATATAAACCGTAATTAAAGGAAAAACAATCTTTAATGGAATACTAGGAAAACCAGCACCTGAGCCAATATCACATAGTTTTATTTTGTCATTAATCAGTTCAGTTTTAATTAAGCTAACTGAATCATAAAAGTGTTTGTAATAAACTTCGTTTTCATCTGTTATCGCTGTTAAATTATACTTCTTATTTTCACTCACTAAGAACTCATAATACGTTTTAAATTGATTAAGTTGTTCTTCGGTTAGTGTAATCCCAAGTGGTTCTAAAAATTGTTTCATTTCAGTGTTTGTATATAAACAAGTAACACGGAGATATCCGAAGGATTTACACCACTTATTCTTGATGCTTGACCAAGTGTTTTGGGTTGATGTTTCTTAAGTTTATCTCTGGCTTCCAAAGCAAGGTTGGAAATATGATCATAGTTGATATCATCTGGAATGATTTTATCATCAATTTTAATCATTTTAGTGGCTTGTTTTTCCGCTTTCT
>JAQUCY010000104.1 GCA_028685975.1 Acholeplasmataceae bacterium
TCTTATATTCAAAAGATTTGTCATTAATTTGTTTAGCACATCTATTTTATCACTTTTGTTGTTTTACGGCAACTTTTTACTTGAACAGAGTTTTTTTCTCTTTTATTTTCGGTTGATATCATGTATAATGAATGAGAATGCGAGGGATATTATGGCGAACAAAAAACAACCAAAACAACCATCTTTTTTTAAAAGACACCGCTTATTAAGCATCATGTTAATCTTATTTTTAATCGTACTTCCATTGGTTTTTATACCTAGTGTTTATATCTATAAATTCTCAACTAAAAACCCAGTTTTATTTGAAACCAAAGGGGTTAAATTAGTTAAATCCGAAGATTCAATGTTTAATACAGAATTTATACTATCTGAAATTAAAATGCCTGATAAAGATAACTTAAAAGGTGCTTATGTGTTTAAATATAAATTAAACCCTAAAGAAACCGTCAATACAATCACAAACGTTAAATATCAATTTCAACTTTCTGTCATATGGGATAACTATACAACTTATTCTCAGGAAAACTTAACCACTATGCCAAAAGATAATTATGGGACAACTTCAATTGAATTTAATTACGATATGGATAAATTTATTCTTCCTTTAATCAATGCTGAAGGTCCAAATCTTTACATTAAGATTACCTATGATGAAGTTTTATTAGACCTTGGATCAACCAAAACCCACACCATTTATATGCGTTTGGATTACGATGATTCCACTACGAAAGTTACCCTACAATAAAATCATATTTTAAAAAGGTATTTGGAAATTTCCAAATACCTTTTATTAGGTTTAAGTTAAATCGTAATGATTTCTAATTAATCCTTCAATTTTATCTTTAATCTCAACGTTTGTATCTAAGAAAGTTTTTGCGTTTTCACGTCCTTGACCAATTTTTTCACCTTCATAAGCGTACCATGCCCCACTCTTTTGAATAATGTCAAGATCACTCGCAATATCTACAATCTCGCCCGTCTTAGAAATACCTTTTCCAAAAATCAAATCGACTGAGGCAGTTTTGAATGGTGGTGCTACTTTATTTTTAACTACTTTACAATTAGCTTTAGCGCCAATCATATCAGTACCAACCTTTAATGATTCTCCTCTTCTAATTTCAAGTCTAATGGAAGCATAGAACTTTAAAGCTCTACCACCTGAGGTCGTTTCTGGGTTACCAAAGACAATCCCAACTTTTTCTCTAATCTGGTTAATAAAAATACAAATCGTATTCGTTTTACTAATGATTCCGGATAGTTTACGCATTGCTTGGCTCATTAGTCTTGCTTGAAGACCAATATGGGAATCCCCCATTTCACCACTAATCTCTACTTCTGGTACCAGTGCTGCCACTGAGTCAACGACCACAATTCCTACTGCACCACTTCTAATAAGTGCTTCGGTAATCTCTAAAGCTTGTTCTCCAGTGTCAGGTTGGCTTAATAAAAGGTTATCAACATCAACACCGAGGTTACCAGCATATTTTGGATCAAGCGCGTGCTCTGCGTCAATAAACGCTGCAGTGCCACCTGCCTTTTGAATTTCTGCAATCGCATGCAATGCGAATGTAGTTTTACCAGATGATTCTGGTCCATAGATTTCAATAATTCTTCCCTTAGGATAGCCCCCTATCCCAAGCGCGATATCTAACGCAAGCGACCCTGAGGAAGATGTTTCAATATCTCTATCCGCCTTGTCGCCTAATTTCATAATTGAACCTTTACCAAATTGTTTTTCGATTTGTTTTAGTGTACTTTGTAATACATCGTTCTTTTTGTCCATACTAAACCTCCTAATTTATAATACACATTATCTCTATTAATTTACTTTAATCTTCTTGTAACACAGATCTATTTTTATATAAATAGTCTAGTCCACTAAGAAAGGTTAATAAAACTGAGATGTAAAATAGAACATCCGTCAGATAATGACCATTACTACCTAATATACTATCCAATCCAAAACGATTAAATAAAATTAATACTAGGGTCGGCATTGTCACAATCGTTTTAATCTTTCCAAACCAACTTGCAGCTATAACTACTTGCTTATTAGCCCCTAACATTCTAATAGCACTTACCAATAATTCTCTAAATATTACGATAAGTACTAAAATCCACCAAAATGAAATATACTCGGTTCTAAATATAGCGATATATGTCATTGCTGAAATAACTAATAATTTATCAGCTATCGGATCTAAAAATTTACCAAATGTAGTTATTTCATTACGCTTTCTTGCGAAATAACCATCTAGCCAGTCTGTAATAGATCCCAACGTAAATAAAACGGCAAATAATAATTCGGCTAAAGATAATTCAAAGATTGTTTGTGTGTCTTGTAAGACTGGTAAAAAGAGCACAATAATCATAATTGGAATGACGAGCATTCGTGAAATAGTTAGTTTGTTTGAAATTGTCATGGTAAAACTCACTTTCTTTTTATTAAATTTCTATTTTTTTCTTGCAAAATAATACTAGTTTTGTTATAATCAAATACGGTTAATCTCAGGAGGTGAGAAAATGGCTAATAT
>JAQUCY010000038.1 GCA_028685975.1 Acholeplasmataceae bacterium
TGTGCTCTTCCGATCTTGAGGTTGAGTTTACCGTTGCTGAGAATGAAGACATGTTGTCTATTAGTTATCAGTACTACGATGAAGATGAAGACAAAACCTATGATCTAGAAGTTATTTTTGATTTAAAAACTAATTTAGTTCACACAAATGATCCAGGGTTTTATTGGGCGTATATCTATTCAACCGAAACCAATTATGGTAGAAATATTGAATACCTATATGATCATGAAAATACAGAATATATTGAAGGTGACACAATCATTTATAATCTAAATGATTTTAAAATGGATTTAGTATTTTATGACGGTCAAGTCGCCGCACCATATTACTTAGTCAATCAACTATTTGCCGGATCAAGTTATTATAATGTCTATTTTAATGGCGATAAGTTGTTTGGTGTATATGGTCAACTATCCACGAGTGACTCTATTTATAGAACCATTCGTCAATCTTCTAAGAATAATACACCCACTCCAAGAGATTTAGTGGACCATTCTTATGATTTATTAGCATTCAATCTTTTCTACTTTTATGGTTTATACGATTATCAAGAAATTAGTAATCCTTATTCTTATGTCTCTCAAGAGTTTACAAACCTTAACTCAACCGATCCAAAAAAATCTGCTGAGGGTTTGTTTAACTTAATTAATAAGTATATCGATGAACCTCATACATCCTATAATTTTTCTGGTTATCATGCTCCCCTTAGTTTTAATGTTGAGTTAACGAGCATGTCACAACTTGGTCCTAATGTAACAGATTGGTATTACGATGGATTATATGCTGTCGATGATGCAATTACAGCACGTTGGAATATCGCTAGTTCAAATAGTTGGGCCGCATATAGTCCAAACAGACCTAAATATTGGGCTATTAATGATGAATCAGTTGTTATATCATTTGATTCGTTTGATACAGCTGATATTGATGAATCAACTACATGGGACGATGAGCCTTATAAATATATCTTTGAAGTGGATAACTTATTACCTTCGCATGATGCTGATAAATACTTTGTCTATAACAATTCTGATAAAACAAACAAAATATCGGAAACATTATTATGGGGTGTTGGACCATCATTTAGAAATGATTATATAACCAAACTCCTAGATAGTGGTTTTGTTTTCAATAGTGAAAGTAACGGTTATGTTAAAACCATCAATGATGTCCAATATGTGGTTTCACTTGATTATAATTTAACTCATAATATTGGTTATATCGGTGTTTCTAATAAAGCACTAACACCAGATATCACCGGACTTATCAAAAGCGATTCAGCCGTAGATATAGAACTCACCATCGCTCAAATTAAAAAAGAGTATCCAAATGTTAAAAATCTAGGTTTAGACATTTCATTTAATATGGGTGGTAACGTGGGAGCACTTTATAGAGTAGTGGGGTTAATTACAGATCAACCATTTGCGGTAAGTAGTTATGATCGTTCTACTGGCTCTTATTCAACGACCTATGTTACGACTACTTATGATAGTTTTTCTGAATATGACTGGTTCTTAATTACTTCTAAAGTAACATTCTCTGCTGCTAACCAACTTGCGACAATCTTTAGACAAAATAATCTTGGTCTTATTATTGGTCAAACTTCTGGTGGGGGCACTAGTTCTATTACACCTATTCTTTTACCTGATGGTTCCTTCTTTACAATGAGTAGTAACAATATGAATATGCTCCGTTTGGAAGATGGAACTTATGAGATTAATGAAACTGGTATTACACCAGACCATATCATTGATACAAATAAATTGTATGATATTAGTAGCTTAGAGGATGTGTTAGCTCCATGATGGAACCAAAACGTGTTATAAGACGTAGAAACGTTTATTTAATTTCTTATCTAGTTATAGTAGCTGTAATTTTTACATCTGTAGCATTAGTTTTTATCTATATTCCTGATGAAAATATATCTACACTCATTGCATTATTACTAATGATTGTTTTAGCAATCTTAAGTGGTTATTTTAAAAACACCATTACTAGTTATAACAATTTAGCCAGAATTGCAAAGCTAATTATTAAACAAGCTGACGCCATTCCATATTCAAAAGATCCGTTTGAAATACCTTTTGTCACAAGAGGTTTTGATAAAATCCATGCCAACGATAGATTCACATTATATGCCGTTGGCCCTAAAGAAAAGGATAAAAACAACACCCCTTTACAAATTATTGTTTTAATCTATAAAGATATAGATTTTTATGATAAAGAAATTGATGAAGAAATTGAAAAATTAGAAAAAACCTATAAAAAGCAACCAAGACGTTATCAAATTATTGCCTTTAAACAATACCCTAAAATTGGTGAAAAGGAAATTAAAGCACTTGGAGAAGTCGTTTCTTATACGGTTTATCGAAGAGTATTTACTCAAATTAATATTGGAATTAATACAGAAAATCAAAAAGCTTATTTCTTGCACAGCAATGAATATAGCCCAAACAGAAACTATCTAGAGACGGTTGAATGGATTAAATCAATCTTGTTATAGAATAATAGCTTAACTCAAAAACCGAGTTAAGCTTTTTTTATCAAAAAAAATACCTCAAAAGAGGTATTTCTATTCATTACTAATTCAGTGATATCATCGCTAGAATGAAGGACACTGCAATAAATAACCCTGAAATAATTAATAAATGAATGACATTTCGTTGTTGATTAGGTGCATGTTCATCATAATAGTCTTGATAACTATCATAAGTTTCTTTAGTTTTTTGTTGTTGAAACAACATTTTAGCTGTATAGCGTAACCCTAGAGTTGATCTAAGGGCTCCTACTTGAATTATTAATGCAATTGCAAACACAAGAATGTTAACCAAAAACATTGAGTTACTAATATCTTCTAAATCTAATGTACGGTACATTATCATATGAAGACCAAATGTAACTAAAGAAATAATAAGGAAACTTACTAGAGACTTTATAATAATGGGTCGATATTTTTTCATTTTTTTGTTGCTTTAAGGCGTTTTTGATACTCATCAAATTCAGCTTGATTACATAATACAAAGTGATCTGGTTGGATTTCTCTTAGCGTAGGTTGTTCTTGACTATAATCGTGAACCGCTGGGTTGTAACGATGTTTAGTTGTTCTTGCTCTTTCATACTTAGGATCTGGCATCGGAATTGATGAGATTAATGAGAGTGTATATGGGTGTAGTGGATTTTCAAATATTAAATCTTTTGACCCAATTTCAACTATTCTTCCGTAATACATAATCGCAATTCTATCACTCAAAAACTTAACTACTGATAAGTCATGGGCGATAAAAACAATCGTTAATCCAAGTTTTTGTCTTAACTCATTTAATAAGTTAATAATTTGAGCTTGAATAGATACGTCTAACGCACTGATAGGTTCATCTGCAATAATTACTTTAGGTTCTGCGATAATCGCACGTGCAATCCCAATTCTTTGACGTTGGCCACCACTAAATTCATGTGGATAATGATCTGCGTGTTCTCGTTGTAAACCAACAAGTTCTAGTACGTCATAAACTTTTTGAAGTACTATCTTGTCATTCTTAATGCCGTTGATATATAAACTTTCAGCAATAATATCCTTTACACTCATACGTGGATTCAATGAATCAACGGGATCTTGGAATATCATCTGCATGTTGTTAATAAAATGACGATCAAAGAATCTTGGTGCAAACTCTAATCTAGAAATTCGTTCTTTTAAATCTTTAACTTCTTGATTTTTCTTCGCACGAACTTTTCTATAATGTGCGATTTCAAGCTTATGAATTTCACTCTTTTCATCAGCTGGACCAGTAAAATTATCGGTTTTATAGAATGCCTTTTCTTTAAATTCTTGGAAATCAGCTTCTAATTTATCGACTTCTTTTTGAAGCTCAATGATTTTAGCTGCAGATTGAACTTTAACCTGTTCAACTTCATCCTTAGTTGGATAGTATTTTGCTTTTTGGTCATGGTTCCTTTGTCTGATTTCTTTTCTAATTTCTTTTTTTCTTAATGCTTTTTGAGCCTTAAGTTCTGCAATTTTATCTGCTTTTTCTTGGTCCGAATACCCAGAAGCTTCTACTATAGCTATTTTTTCTTTGTAAGTTTGACTTAAGTTCTTTCTTTCAATCTTTAAACCTCTTGTTCCAGCTACAATACGTTTATCTTGAAGATAAACTTCACCATCCGTAGGTTTATAGATTTTCATCATGGTTCGACCAGTTGTTGTTTTACCGCATCCTGATTCACCAACTAAACTGAAGACTTCACCTCTTCGTACTTCAAAGGAGACGCCGTCAACAGCTTTATTATACATTTTATATTTTCCAGTACCCGTTTTGAAATGTTGTTTTAAGTTAACAACTTTTAAAATTACGTCATTTTTCATTTTTGAGCACCTCTTCTTTTCAATTCATCAGCCATTATACTCATTGCCTTAGCTCGTGATGTAATAATTTCTGGTAGTTCTACTTTAGGCGCATCTGGATGTAGTAACCAAGTCGCTGCATAATGCGTATCCGATACTTTGAAAAATGGCGGATGTTCTTCAAAATCAATTTGAAGTGCATGAGGATTTCTCTGTGCAAATGCATCCCCTTTAGGTGGGTATAACATGTTTGGTGGTGTCCCACTAATGGTTAATAATTTTTCCTTACTGTTAACATCAGGCATTGATGTCATCAAAGCCCAAGTATATGGGTGTTTTGGATTATAGAATATTTCATCTAATGTGCCATATTCAACCACTTTTCCAGCATACATAACAGCAACTCTGTCTGCTACGTTTGCAACAACACCTAAGTTATGTGTAATGAAAAGTAATGTTAAGTTACGATTTTTCTTAATTCGTTTTAGAAGATCCAAGATTTGATCTTGAATAGTCACGTCTAATGCGGTTGTTGGTTCATCACAAATTAAAATATCTGGATGTGCCATTAATGCAATCGCAATTACAATACGTTGTTTCATCCCACCAGAAAATTGGAATGGATACATTTTAAATCTTTTTTCTGGTTCTGGAATTCCAACTTCTTCCATAATCTTATAAGCTTCTTCGCGACCTTCACGATTAGTAACTTTAATTAATCGTTTATAAGTTTCTTTAAGCTCAGTACGCTCAACAAAATATTGCTTTAATGTTTTAGCTTTTTTGTGCTTTTCAAATAATGCTTTTTTATCTTTCTTATAGGTTTCTTTATAGCCGTTATATTCAATATTGATAGTTTCTTTGGCTTTTTTCTTAGCGACTTTCAACTCCGCTTTAGCAATCTTTAGCTTAGTTTTTAATTCAGCTAATGAAGATTGGTCTTCGCTTTTCTTAACTTTTACGATATCTTTGTTGATATTAGCCACTTTAACTGTTTCTTCTAAAAACAAGGCTCTATATTTTTCTTCTTTACGATGACCATTTAAAACCATTGCTTCCACAATTTGCTTACCAACACGCATAATAGGATTTAAAGCCGAGGTTGGATCTTGGAAAATCATCCCAATTTTACGACCTCTAATCTTATGATATTCATCTTCAGGAATATCCAGTAAGTTTTGACCTTCGTATAGGATTTCTCCACTGTCAACGACAGCATTACCTGCTAAAATACCCATAATGGAGCGGCAAGTTTGAGATTTACCACTACCAGATTCGCCAACAATCGCTAAAGTTTCACCTTCATATAAAGTGAAGGATACATCTCTAACAGCATGGACAAATCCTTGGTTAGTTCTAAATGATACTCTTAAGTTTTTAACTTCAACTACTGGCTTGCTCATTCTTCTTGCCCCCTTAATGAAGGATTCATCGCATCTCTTAGTGCATTACCAAAGAGGTTAAAGGCAATCATAATAATAATGATAACAATCGCTGGAATTAAGACAAGGTAGAATCTACCAGGTGCGGTCATATTTTGTTCACCATTGTATAAAATAATACCCAGTGAATAACCACTTAATTTAAAGAGTCCAAAGTCCAAGACTGCACCTTCACCTAAACCAAATCCTAGGAATGATAGTGATGCTTCTGTAATAATCATTGATGGCACTGATAAAATTACGCTCGTAATAATATAACCTATACTATTTGGTAGGATATGTTTAAATATGAGTCGTGCATTGGATGCGCCTAATGTTCTTGAGGCTAGTACATACTCTCTGCCTCTGTATCTATAAAACTGAATACGGGTAATTCCTGCTACCCCTATCCAGCCTGAATAGGTGAGATAGATGAGCAGTAACATAAACCCAGCTCCAAATTTCAAATATAAAATTGTTAATACCGTTAATCCTGGGAACGAACTTAAAACTTCAACAAAACGTTCCATGAAGAAGTCAACACGACCGCCAAAGTAACCAGAAATAGATCCCCAAATTACCCCAACGACAATGTTAATAACTGATACAATAACCCCTAATATTAAAGAGGTTCTAAGTGCTAACCAAACACTTGCAAATAAGTCTCTACCTTTGCTATCTGTACCAAAGATAAAATATGGAAGTGAGTCATAACCAGCACTTAATAGCCCATTTTTAACAACTCTTAAGTTGTAGTATTCAATACCATCTGATCCTGTGGCTCTACCAGAAATACTAATGACAGATATTAAAGGATAACCTTCACCAAATGTCCAACCTTTATCATGATCATTTGGGTCATTATAAACAATGGATTCAGCCATACCAGGGTTTTCTTCTAGAAGTGTTTCATAGTCAATACTTGCCAATGTTGCTTCACGATTCGCGAAGATATCATTATATTTATAATAAGTAAATGAAGTAACTGTATATTCAGCATTAGCTCTGATCCAAGATCCACCAAAAGTATTCATTGAAACTGAATCCCATTGTGATAATTCATAACCAGAATATAATTTAACATCAGGAGCGTTTGTGATTTCAACTGAATTAAAAGAAACGCGTCCAGTTTTTTCTGGCGAAGAATAAACAAACATTAATTTACCCAAAACTGTAGATGGTACTGATATTTCATGAACTCCATTTTCAGTTACTTCGCCTAAATAAGTATAATAATCAATACTTTCAGGATCAAGGGTTGTTAAGCCTGTATCTGCTAATAAATCTTTAATATTACTTGGCTTTATATACAACTTTAAAGTTGTATTTTCATCAATGGTATTGATATCTAATTTGATTGAAGTAGTATCATAATAGATTTCATCCGTACGATCACCAATAATATGATTTTCTCGTCCTCGAAGTACAATATCATTAGTACCACCTCTATAGGCTGGTACTTTGTTACCGCCAATAAGAACCTGGTTCACTAAAGTTCCGGATTTAATAAACTCAGGTGAAAAAGTGTTATATTGATCAAATTTAGGGTAATACAAACGATTTTCTTCTATATCACCTAAAGATGGATCAATTAGTGTATATTTAGTTAAATCAGCTTCATATTCGTTAACATCAATCGTTCCATCAAAAATTCCTAATTTTTCAATTAAGGGTATTCTAGGTGGTAAAAATTTTGTTTCAGGAATATTAATAGATGTGTGGTCTTTAGGTGTTAGAATAGGTACTAGAACCGCTAACATAACAACCATTAACACAATAGTGGTTGCGACAACGTTAACTTTATTCTTAGTGAAACGACTCATTGCGTCGCTTAAGAAAGATCTAGGTTTGCCTTCAAACTTAGTATCGAATATTTTATGATTGACATTGACAAATTCAAATTTGCTTTTATCTATTTCTTTATGCATTTTTTGCCCCCATCTTGATACGTGGGTCCACTAAACCATATGAAATATCAATTAAAATACCAGTAAACAACCCAATAAATCCGAAAAAGGCTGTATCGTATAAAATGACATTATAATCTGGGGCTCCCCGTAAACTCGCGTCAATAAATAATCTACCAGCGCCAGGAATACCGTACACTTGTTCTGTAATACCTGCGCCTCCTAATAAACCAACGAAACTAAATATTAGTCCTGGTAATATTGGTGTTAAAGAGTTTCTTAAAGCGTGTCTGAAAATAGCTTGTTTTTTGGTTAAACCCTTTGTTCTAGCTAATAAAACATAGTCTTGAGTTAAACCTTCACTTAATTCAGCTCTGACACGACGTGATAGACCTGCAACACCACCCAACGATAAACTCATTACTGGGATAATATAACCCAATAATCTCATGTCAAGCGGCATCTGTTCTGACGGCCATTGATATGGTAACCATTTCAAATCAGAACCAAACCATTTCATTAATAACATAATCACAACGAATGATGGCAGTGAGATAAATATCATAATAACAATTGAAACAAAATTATCAAAGAACTTATCTTTTTTAATAGCTGCGATTGAACCTATTAATAATCCAAAAGGGATTTGAATTAGTAATACCAGTAAGTTAACTCCGATTGTATACTTGAATGTTCTGTTTAACACTGTCGTAACGGGCATATTAATTTGAATTCTTGTGGAAGTTCCCCAATCAAATTTAGTTACAACATTCATAAACCATTCTTTGTATTGTACAACAATTGGAACACGTTCAAACACCCAAAGAACTCTTTGAGGGCTGTTGTGATCTTGGTCGGTATAAATTGTATATAAATCTTCATTATCTTCAAATTCTTTTTGGATGACTTTAAGTTGATCTCTAGTTAGTTGTGGCGATGAACTAGTAGGTTTATAATCGATGTCAACAACTAATCTAGTCATATAACCATCAGTCCACTGTTTAACCAACCAGGCTTTTTTATCATCATATTTTGTTGGTGGGTATTCAGGTTGGATTTTTAAAAATATAAATGTAATAGTCAAAATAGCCCACAAGACTATAAACACCCATATTAATCTTTTGAAAAAATATCTTACCATAAACTGCTCCTGTCTAAATCAAATATTGTGTTATCTATTATACCAAAAAACAAAATAATAAAAAACACTATTCATATAAAATTATCTTTTTTACATAGGTTATAAGTAACAATAGACCACCCTTTTTATCGGATGGTCTAAGTTACATAAATTTAATATTTACAAATCAATTAGTAAATGTAGATTGCAACTAAAGGATTTCCGTCTCCATCTTCAGGAATGACAACACCATAGGCTTCAACAACTTCAGATTGTCCAAGTTCTGATAATAAGTCTTCTGAATACATTACATAAGTACCAGATTTTTCAAATTCTCTTGGCCATCCATCTTCTTCATTGTATGTCCAACCGTTTGCTTCCATTAAGGCAACAACTGCTGCTTTATCAGGATATTCAGTTTCTGGTAATACAATCCAGAATCCAATTGTATCATCGATTAATTCAAAACCTTCGCCTGCAAATTCAGGGTATTGGTATGGATCAACGAAGTCTTCAATTTCTGCCATTACATCTTCCCAAGTAGTGTATTCACCTTCATCAAAGATTGGAGGTACGTCATCACCGTTAACAATAGTAGCTTTACCATTTAATGCAGTAACGATTGCATCGTATGAGAAAATCTTAGTAATGTCTTCAGTTAATGGATCGTTATCATGGTCCCAAGTTACTGGAATTTCTGGTAATGAAGAATCAAATCCCCAGTTAATAGTGAAACCACCACGGTTATCAGATGAGAATACGTCTAAGAATGAACTTGCGTCTAATGCTGAACCTGAGATACCACCAATAGCGATATCAAAGTCACCAGTCATCATGTAATCATAATAAATTCCAGGGAATGGTGTATCAACAACATCTACAACGACTTTAACATAGTTAGAGTTATCAATTAATAATTCAAATTGTGTCTTAACAAAGTCTGAACGAACCTTAGTTGCGTCACTTTGAGTTAAGTTCATAAATCTTAGGTCAAGCTTAATTTCAGTATACGCTTGAGGTGTACCTTTTTGGTAGTGACCATCAGCAATCGCTGCAGTAACAGCTTCTTTCATCTTAGATAATGCTAAACCTTTATTGTAACCCCAGTCTGCGCCTAAGAAGTCTTCAAATACTTTTTGACCTTGAGGTGTTGAACGGTATGGAATACCACTTTCTGGATCTACATAGTATGCATCTGAGAAATAAGTTGTACCGATACCAGAAGCTGCTACCCAGTTTTCTTGTAAGTCTCTTCTATCTAAAATATAGTATAAAGCATGTCTAAATGGTGTGTAGCTTAAGATTGGTTCTGGTACATAGTTTGAACCAGGGAATTGAGCTTTTTGAGCTTCAACAGTTCCTAAACCGTTAATGTTTAATCTCCAAGTTGTTGCATCTGGAGTTTGTAATAATCTTGGATCAGATATGAATTCACTTATACGTGCATTTGGAACGCCTGCAGTTTCAAGTTTTCCGTCTAAGAACGCTTGGAATGCAACTTCAGCACTTTCATAAATTAAGAAATCATAACCTGTCCACATAGTTTCATCAGAGTGAGGATATTTATCATTCTTCACATATTGAACTTTCTTATTAGCTTCAAATGAAGTCATGATATATTCACCACTTGTAGCGATGTTTAAATGGTCTTGTCCATACTTAGTTGGATCTTTCTTATATAATTGTTCATGCATTGGTGGCCATCCAAGTAAG
>JAQUCY010000002.1 GCA_028685975.1 Acholeplasmataceae bacterium
TTGTCAGAGAAGAAGGTTTTTTCTTTTTAACTTTTTCTTTTTTAATTAAGTTAAACTGTTCAAATTCGATTTCCAAATCATCTAAATCTTTTTTTCCTAAATTTTCGAAGTTTGCGATAATGTCTTCATGGTATCTCAAAAAGTTATTGGTGATTTCGATTTGTTTTGTAAGATGATCTAAAGATTTTTTTTGTTTGGTGTATTTCGAATAAAATTTTTGAGCATTTTCATTAAGAGTCATCGAATAATCAAGTTCGTAACCTTTAAAACTACTGAAGTGACTTTTTAAATCAAGTCCAGATGCATATATATCATCGGCTAAGACTCTATATTGGTCATAATCCTGGTTTATTTGATAATCTTCAGATAGTTTTTGTTTCTTGGATTCTAATTTTTTAACCTCTTTAATTGATATTTCTAGCAAATAGTTTTGAGTTTCTGGTTGTAAAGCATAGTAATAGTTTAATAACTCCGACAAAGTACTGAAATTTTTCTTATCACCAGTCAATTTCAAATCGATAGCATGAAATACTGTTCTATTAGAAATGTAGATAGTGGGGTTGGTTGGCTCTAAATCTATGTTTATTTTGTTATTGAAAACAAATTTCGCAAGATCTTTAGAAAACCCCATGTAATTTTTAAAGAGTTCTTCAGGACTTGATAAATAATCTAAATCCTTGAAAATAAAATCTTTTTTATCCTGTGGGAACACTTCATATTGTAGTTTTGGTAATATTGATCTTTTGTCTTCGTTAAAGAGCTTATTGTAACTATCGATAATAATATCATTTTCATCTAATAATATTAAATTTGAAGATTTTCCCATTACTTCAAAGATTAAGCATCTGTTTACAAAACCTAAAAAGGTATCTACAACCGTAAAACTAAATTTTAAGATTCTGTCTTTTTTATATTGTGTAATGCTTTTAAGCTCGGCGTTTAACAAATGTTTTTTTAAATGAATAATGAAATTCGAAGTTTCAGCATCGACTAAATCATTCGTAAATCTTAGGTTTGGGCTAGTTAAGTTGAGATCTAATAATAGGTAATAACTTTGACCAAATTGGTAAAATTCTAACAAAAAAGAAGTCTTGGTAGGACTTTTGATTTTTCTTAATTTTCCATTTACAATTTTAGGTTCTAATTCACGAACCATTCTGTCTAAAAAATACCCATCTATTGGCATCTTATCACCAAAATTAGTATAACATATTTTAGCTTAAATAGAGAAAAAAACGATGAAAAAGTTTCAAGTATTCCTTTACTATTTATCAATTGTGGGTTATAATGATAGGTAATATAAAAATATTTTCTTAGGGGGCAGGTGATTAGGATGAAACTCAATGATAAAGGTTTACTTATAGTCCTTTCAGGTCCTTCAGGTGTTGGTAAAAGCACAGTAAGAAAAGCATTATTCAACAAAAAAGGGCATGATCTTGTCTATTCAATATCTATGACAACTAGAAAACCAAGAGCTGGTGAAGTTGATGGTGTAGATTACTATTTTGTTGATAAACCTACCTTTGAGAAAAGAATTAAAGAAGGCAAGTTTCTTGAATGGGCAGAGTTTGTGGGAAATTATTATGGAACCCCAAAAGACAAAGTTGAAGAACAACTGGCAAAAGGTCATGAAGTTGTCTTAGAAATTGAAGTTGCTGGCGCATTACAAGTAAGGAACCAAATGCCTGATGCTGTGTTTATCTTCATTGTTCCACCAGGAAAACAAGCTTTATATGCGAGGCTTAAAATAAGAGATACAGAACCAGAAAGCATTATCCAAGAACGGATTGAAAAAGCTGATCGAGAATTCTTATTAGCGCACAAATATGATTACATCGTGGTGAATGATGATGTCAACAATGCTGCTGATCGTATTATGAATATTATTCGTGCGGAACACGCAAAAACAGAAAGAACCATTCATCAATATATGAAGATGTTAGGAGAGTAAAAATGGAAAAAAACCAACAAGGTATGAGATACCCATCAATTGATAACTTATTAGATGTTGTTAATTCAAAATATAAGTTAGCATACATTGCTGCTAAAAGAGCTAAAACAATTCAATTTGAAGGCACTTCATTAGAAGAATACAAATGTGTTAAACCGGTAGGAATTGCATTAGAAGAAATATTAGCGGGTAAAATTACAGTAGAATTTGAAGAAAAAGCAGAAGAATAACATCTGCTTTTTTTATTGTTCAGTGAAATATGATAAAATATAGATGGTGATAACTTGGAACTTATAAAAGAAAAACTTAAACTACTTCCTGATCAACCAGGTAGTTATCAGTTCTATAATAAATTTGGTAAAATCATCTATGTCGGTAAAGCTAAAAACTTGAAAAGTAGAGTTAAAAGTTATTTTACTGGAGCTCATAACTTGAAAACGACAAAATTAGTCAGCGAGATTGCTGATTTTTCGACGATAATTACTAAGACTGAAAGAGAAGCTTTAATCTTAGAATTGAATTTAATTAAAGAAAATCTACCCAAATACAACATTAAATTAACTGATGATTCTACTTACCCATTTATTGTCATTACGAATGGAATTGCACCGAAAATAATGGTTTCAAGAGAACCTAATAAAGGAAATGGCACATATTTTGGACCTTATCCAAATGTATATAGTGCTAAAGAAACAGTCCGGTTATTAAATAAAATCTATCCGGTTAGGAAGTGTGACAAATTACCTAAAAAGGCCTGTTTATATTATCATATGAACCAATGTTTAGCACCTTGTATCGCTAAAGAACCAATAAACTGGGATCCAATATTAAATGAAGTAAAAGTATTTTTAAAAGGCGATACTAAAAAAGTGAAAGATAAGTTAAAAGAAGAAATGTATTTAGCGAGCGAAGAACTGAAATTTGAGAAAGCGTTAGAGTATAAAAACCTTATTGATCATATTGATCACACCACAGAGAAACAATTAATGAATCTGAATGATTTTAAAGATAGAGACTTTATTGCTTATGCGAGTGATGAAGAAGACATTAGTTTACAGATATTGAAAATGAGAAGTGGTAAAATAGTTGATTCTAGCACTGATATTTTTCCTAAATATTTGGATGCTTCTGAACAAGTAATCACTTATTTGTATCAATATTATGATACTTACCCAATGCCAGATGAAGTTCTATTTCAAGATTTGTTTTCACCTGAATCATTAATGGAAGCATTTGGAAAGAAAGCGATTATTCCAAAAATAGGTGACAAGAAAAAACTAGTTGATCTAACTTATAAGAATGCGTTATATGATTTAGAAAATGAAAGGTTACTACATAAAAATGTCTCTGAAAAAATTAGTGAAGCCCAGGAAGCTTTTAAAGATTTATTAGGTTTAGATAATATATCTAGGATTGATATATTCGATAATGCACATCTTTTTGGGGCTAACCCAATAAGTTGTATGGTGGTATATAAAGATGGAAAACCAGCTAAAAACTATTACCGTAAATACAAACTAAAAAACACTAAAAAAGGTGATGACTATGGTGCGTTTAAAGAAGTTATCTATAGAAGGTGCCAAAAAGCTCTCTTTGAGAAACAAGAATTGCCTGATATGATTCTAGTAGATGGTGGTAAAGGTCAAGTTAGTAGCGCACTTTTTATCATAGAATCCTTAGGTTTATCGATACCAGTAGTCGGTTTAAAGAAAAATGACAAACACCAATTAGATGCTTTGGTGTATAATAATAATGATGTTCCTTTAGAAAAAGGCACTTACCTATATACTTTGTTAGGTAAAATGAGTGAAGAAGTACATAGATTTGCGATAACTTTCCACCGCCAACAACGCTCTAAAACTTTAATGAAAAGTAAACTAGATGATATAAAAGGGGTTGGATCTGTTAGAAAAAGAAAATTGTTAGATAAGTTTATCACTATAGATAACATGATCCAAGGTTCTATAGATGATTATAAAAGTATTGGTATTAATGAAACATTAAGAGAGAGTATCATTAACCAATTAAAAGAAAGTTGATTGTATGAAACGTGTAATTAGACAAATAGATGAAGAAAACAAAATTTTTGGTTGCTTAATTAGTGGCAATATGACTTATTTTTATTTAACTAAATCTCAAGCTAAGAAATACTTTGATTATTTAGATATTGGTGTATTTGTTGATTTTAAAGTCTTTGATCAAATTAAAGTTATTGACAAAAAGAAATGCTATAAAGTAAGCCACTTTAACTCAATTGAAAGAAAAACAAATAGAACTACACTATCACTTTTTGATTTAAATAAGCTAAGAAGTAATATGAAATTAGTATTAGAGGGTTTTGATTATTATTTATTCTTAGATTTAGAAATGACTATGCCGCCTTATTATAAAACCGAGTTTGAAGCTGAAATTATCCAAATAGGTTACCTATTAACGAATGCTTCAGGTGAAACCATACGACAAAACCAATATTATATTAACCCAACTAAATATCAAACAATTTCTAAAAGAACTTTAAAATTCTTGCAGGTAGAAAGAACTCAGTTTGATAATGTCCCCTCTTATGATTATTTTTATAAAGATTTTAAAGATATAATTGATACTTATGATCCTAAAATTGTCGTTTGGGGAAGAAATGATCAACTTGCATTGGATGCATCTTATATAATTAACAAAGTTAAACCACTTACAAACAATAGTTCATTTATAAATTTACTTCAAGTCCATAAGAATTATTACAATTTAACTGATGATATTGGATTGTTCAAAAGTTATGAGTTCTATTATGGTGGTTCTTATGATCAAGCCCATAATGCTTTTACTGATGCATTAGTCACAATGCATGTGTTCAAGGGTTTAATTAGCACTATGAAAGAACATGATAAATAAAAAGAAGTTGCGAAATATTAAAATATCGCAACTTCTTTTTATAATACACGATTAAACATTCATAATGATTGAAATTAACATAGGTCGTCTTTGGGTTAAATCATAAATGTAACTAGATAAGTCTGATTCAATAAATGATTTAATTTTTTCAGTTGGATAGTTCTTAGGTCGGTGGTTGAAATAACTTTCTTGAGCCTTATTTTGGATCATGTTAATCATTTCTTCATTACCTTTCATGTAAATAAATCCTCTTGAAACGATGGTTGGTGTGGTAATTAAACTACCGTCTTCTTTGGTAGATAAAACGACAGCTAAAACACCATCTTCGGAAAGTTCCTTACGTTCTTTAAGTAAGGTCGTTCCAGTCGAACCGATGCCTAAACCGTCGATATAAACATCGCCAGCTTTGATCGTTCCAGCGAGTCTCAATGAGTCTTCAGTTAATGCCGCAACATCTCCATTATCCATAATGAGGATGTTTTCTTTTTTAACACCTAAATTAACAGCTAAATCTTTATGTTTTTTCAACATACGGTGTTCACCATGCATAGGAATAAAGAATTTAGGTTTTGTTAAAGCCAGCATCAACATTAAGTCTTGTTGAGCACCGTGTCCTGAGGTGTGAGTATCAGCCACTGGACCATTAACAATTACTTCGACTCCCTTACGGTAGAGTAAATCAATAATTCTGTTGACACCTTCTTGATTTCCAGGTATTGGACTAGAAGAAAAAATGACTGTATCGTTAGGTTGAACTTTGATTTGTCGATGGGTGTTAGCAGCAATTCTTGATAAAGCTGCCATTGGTTCACCTTGAGAACCAGTTGATAAAATAGTAACTTCATTAGCTGGATAGCTATTGATTTCATCAGGGGTTACTATTGTACCTTTAGGTGCTTTTATATAGCCTGTTTCCATTCCTATTTGCATCGCTTTTTCCATCGAGCGTCCTATAACGGCAACTTTTCTACCATTAAGGTAAGAAGCAGTTACTATTTGTTGCATACGGTACATATTAGAAGCAAACGTCGCAATAATAATTCGTCCTTTAAGATTAGAGAAAATATCTGTAATTGATTCTCCAATCGTTCTTTCTGATGGTGTTGTTCCAGGTACCAGTGCATTGGTAGAGTCAGAAAGTAAACATAATACACCTTCACTACCTATTTTTGACAATTTATCAAATTCGGCTTGTGGACCAACTGGTGTGTAGTCAACTTTAAAATCACCTGTATGGAATATATGTCCGTAAGGTGTCTTAAAATCTATTCCAAACATATCAGGAATAGAATGGTTTAGTCTTATAAAACTAATTTCAGTTTTGCCAAATGTGAAAATATGATGGGCTTTAAAACTGACAATTTTAGGGACTTTTAGGTTTTCGTGTTCAGTGAGTTTGTTGGCAATTAAGTCTACAGCGATTCCGCTCGCGTAAATAACAGGTATTTTTACTTGTTTAAGTAAATAAGGGATACCCCCGATATGATCTTCATGGCCATGGGTAATAAAAAGACCCACTATTCTTTCTTCATTTTTAACCAAATAATCATAATCAGGTATCACATAATCTATACCTAGTAGTGTATTATCAGGAAACATAATTCCTGCATCTACGATAAAAATCTTATCTTCTATTTCATAAATATAAGTATTTTTTCCAACCTCGCCTAAACCACCTAACGCAAAAATCCCAATTTCATTGGTATTTAACAATGTGTTTCGGCTCAAAATAAATCCTCCTTATAGTTTTTTGTTTGTATAAACATCTTCATTACCATTTTACACTAAAATCTTGTATAATCAAATTATGCGCAATTAATTTTACAAGAAAAGGTGAATTTATGAAGACAATGTTATTCTTTGATGTTGATGGAACGTTATTTGATAATAAAAATTTAAAAGTGTGGGAAAGTACCACAAAGGCTATTAAAGCACTTGCCCAAAATAAAGATTATATCTTAGGACTTGCCACTGGTAGAAGCTATAGTCAACTTAACGCAATCGCTGAATTGCTTCCTTATTTCAGTTATAAAGTGTTAATTAATGGTGCGACTGCTTATCATAATGAGGAATTCTTGTTCGGTAAAAGTATGAATAAACAAGACACCGAACATATATTCAAATATGCTCAAACTAGAGGTTTTGGGGTTGCATATATAGGGGCAAAGGAATTTGCCATTTCTGATTTAACTGACGCTTCTAGAGCAAGTCTTCGGGACTATGATTTAAGAATACCGAAGATTGATCCATTCTATCATCATTATAATGATATTTATCAAATGTGGGTGTTTTGTCCAAGAGAAGAATATCTAACATTTAAAGAAAAATTTAGTCATTTAACTGTCTATCCTTGGACAACGGATGGAGTAGACTTAACCAGTAGAGAAGTCAATAAAGGTGTAGCAATTTCAAAAATTAGACAGTTAGAACATGTTGAGAAACTTATATCTTTTGGTGATGGTGCTAATGACCTAGAAATGTTACAGGTAGCTGATGTTAGTGTTTGTATGGGAAACAGTCAGTATGATTTCTTAAAAAAAGCAGCAACTCATGTTACTGCTCGCATTGATGAAGATGGTTTAAGCAAAGCGATTTATCATCTAGGCTTGCTTAAGTGAACGTTTAATTCCTTTGACAATTTCTTCTTTAATAATTTTTGGCACATAAGGTGAAATGTCTTGATCATAATAAACCAACTCTCTAATGGCACTACTAGATAAATAAGTGTACAAATAGGTTGGGAATAAGACAATCGTTTCAATTCGATTATCAATATTCCGGTTAAAATGATATAGTGCTATCTCTGATTCAAAGTCTTTGATGTTTCTAAGGCCTCTTATCAGTGTTGTTGCCCCTTTTTCTTCAGCAAACTTAACAACTAAGTCATCGGTCCATGCGACTTCAATATTATCAGCTTTAATAACTTTCTTAATCATATTAACGCGTTCTTCAATCGTGAATGTAGAATGTTTATCAATATTAACAGTAACGAGCACATATAATTTATCAACTAATTTAGCTGCTCTTTCCATAATATCGATGTGTCCATTACTTAGAGGATCAAAAGATCCTGCATAAACTGCTTTTCTCATGATGATTTCATAGCCTCATTTCGTATTAATTATACCATAATCTCTTATCATTGTTAACAAAAAGAGATTTTCTGTGCTAAACTATAAGTGGAGTGATTTTATATGCAAATGTTAAGAAGAAGTATCGTTTTACAAATAGTATTTTATACAGGGTTCTTTTTTTATGGTGTTGATTACATATTAAGATTCCTTATCACTAGAGATACCCTATTTAAAGTATTAGAGTTAGTCTTTTTAGGTCTGGTTATTGTGGGTGGCATTATTTGGTATTTTATGACTAAAAAAGATGATTTGGTCGTTGTTAACCAAAGAGATACACAACATATTAAAATTGTCTTATATGTGATTGCCGGCGCTTTAATCTTAGGTATATTCTCATCTTTATTACCGAATTATGAAACGTATTTAATGGTTATCTCTGGTTCGGTGATGAGCCTTGCTTCCCTATATGGATTATACGTTTCGGTAAAAATATTTATCACAAATGACTAAACCACTGACAAGTGGTTTTTTTTACGCTAAATTTTGACAGTTCTCACAATAACCATACACCGTTAAATCATGAGATTCCACTTTAAAATGATGTTTTTTGGTTTCTACGTCTAAGAAACTATCCACATGACAATCAATTTCAATCATTTTATGACAAGTTTTACAAACTAAATAATGTTTATGTTCATGAGAACTAATTTTATAGTAAGCAATGTTACTTAAATTTGTTTTATCAACTAATCCTGCTGTTTCAAAAACTTCTAAAGAACGATAAATCGTTGATAAGTTCATAGAGCCTTGCGGTAATTTTAAATAAATCATTTCAGCAGATAATGGCTTCGATGATTTTTTCAAATAATTTAGTAGTAAAGTTCTTTGTTTAGTCATTTTTAACATTATTCAATTCTCCTAATCAATTTATATAAATATAATACACCAAACGTAATTCCGTGTAAGACAATAATTGTAGAACCAGCTGGAAAACTTAAAAAATGTCCGATGATAATACCAGTAATTGTCACAAACACATTAATAATCACACTATTAATCACCATATGTTTAAACGACTTCGCAATCAAACTACCTGATACAGCTGGAAAGATGATAAAAGCGCTTATCAGTAGTGTTCCAATTATCTGAACGCCCACTACAACCACCACCGCAGTTAAAGCGGCTAAGGTATAATCATAATAAACCTCTTTTATTTTACTAAATTTTGCATAAGTACTATCAAACGTGATGGTAAAAAGTTTCTTATAACTGAATATGACAAAGATTAAGACTAATATTAACATAATCCCTGAATATAAAACATCAATCCATTTAGTAGAAAAGATTGATCCAACTAACATGGATTCAACACTCATATTAAAGCCAGTTGATTTAGAGATTAAAATAAATCCAATAGCGAGTGCAAAACTTGAGACCAAGCCAATCGCAGTATCACCATGTAGTTTATTAGAACGCATTAAGAATTTAATGAGTATCGATGCTAATATCGCAATCGGTATTGCAACATATAAAGGGTTATTACTAAGTAAAACGCCAATGACAACACCAGTAAAACTAATATGAGCCAATCCATCTCCGATTAATGATTGATTAGAGCTAACTAGATAGTTAGATATAAGAGAAGTTGATATAGCTAAGATTATTCCGATTAGAATAGCTCTAATAATAAAAGGATGTAACAGAAAATCAAACATGATAATGTTCACCACCCTTTTCATCATGATGATGCTCATGATAATTTTGAAACTGCTCAAAGGTTCCTTTAAAGCGGATTGTTTGATCCAGTTGAATGATTTTAGAACCTCTTCGTAAGCCATCTGATAAATCATGAGTGACATGAACTATGGTCATCCCATTATTGTGAAGTGCTTCAATATAATTGTAAAATTTATCTCTAAAACCCGGATCAAGCGCACTAGTGGGTTCATCTAAAATTAATACATCTGGTCGTGATAACAGCGCACGAATAATATAAACTCTTTGAGATTCGCCTCCACTAAGTTGTTTCATCTTATGATATTTTAATCCGCTAATATTCATTAATTCTAAATAGACATCAATCTCTGAATCTTTGACTTTATTTAAGTTAGATAGTTTTAAAACTTCATAAACGGTTGCCGGGATGAATTTAGGATTATGGAGATGTTGGGGAATATAACCTAACTTATACTCACCAAACCGCACAATCCCTTCAGTTGGTTTTGTTAAACCGGTCATAACCTTTATTAAAGTAGTTTTACCAGATCCATTAGGCCCGATTATATTTAAATAATCGCCCTTATTAACAGTGAATGAAATATCTTTTATTATACAAGTATCAAACTTTTTTACAGAAACATTATCAAAACTTAATATCATATTTATACCCCGTAAGCTAGTTTTATATTAGCTAAATTCTCATTCCATAAATCTAGTATGCTTGTCTTATTTTCAAACTGATCTTTACTAATGTTGTGCATAGAATAAAGTGGTTTTTTTACAATCTCATAAGAATCATTTAATAAATCAGTTTCAATAGAACTAGCTGTATTTAATCCTTCAAACTGATCATAGAAGAAGACATTTGATTTAGATCCTTTTATTTGATTAATCATCTCGAGGATATCTTGAGAGGTTGGATCCACTTCAGTTGTAAAAGAATCGGTCAAAGAAATGATATTTAGGTTAGTTTCTTCACTGAATAAAGAAAAGACGTTATGGCCAATAAAGTACAAAGGAATATTGGTTAAAGGTAAATCTAAAAATTGAGCTTTGATATCATTAAGGTCATCTTTAAGTTTAGATGCATTAGTCGTAAAAAAAGTGTTTTCTTCAGGTTTAATTTCTATTAAAGCACTTAAAATAACATCAACCATTTCAATTTGATTTTCAAGTACAGTCCAGTAATGAAGATTTTCATCATGACCATGACTTTTATGATCATCAACGTACTCCTCATCGGTTTCATTGTGGTGTAAAGCAAAAATATTCGCAACACTTAAATCGACAAAATTGCTTTTTCCATGATCTAGATTAACTACCCAAGGATCCATATCATTAGAAGTGAATAAAAACACCTTAGATGATTCGATTTGGATTATTTGCTTAGAAGTTGGTTCAAAACTATGTGCATCTGCACCAATGGGCATAACTAAGTTGTAAGTCAATTTATCCCCCGCAATACTTCTAACCATATCGTATTGAATATAAAGAGTTGTGACAACATCATATTTTTCAGATGTTGTACAAGATGACAGTAAAATTAAAACTGCTAAAATTGGCAATATCAAGATTTTTTTCATAATATCCTCCTAATAGATACCACATGATTATAGCATAAAAAAACGTATTTGCAAATCATTTGCATTTGCAAAAAGGGTTAAATATATTTATTGAATGTTGATTAAATTAATGATATAATAAATTGTAATGTGAGTGGATGAAGATCCGCTCATTTTATTGAGGTGATAGATTATGAACTTAGAAAACATAAAAAAAATCATTGAACCAGCATTGGCTACGGAAAAACTATCTTTATATTCTTTGAAGACAAAAAAAGAATTTGGGATGAGTATTTTAGAAGTATTGGTCGATGGAGACAAACTAGATTCTGATACTTTATCAACTGTTAATCAAAAAATTAACGATCTTATTGATAGCGAGTTACCTGAAGATTACTACCTAGAAGTATCTTCACCTGGTGCAGAAAGAGATATCAGATCTTTAGAAGAAGCAAACCGTTTTATTGGTAAATATGTCTTCTTTAAAACAAACAGTATGGAACATGAGGGTACTTTAGAAAAGATTACCGGTGAAACATTGAGCATTAAAGTAAATTTAAAAGGTCGATTTAAGACATTCGAAATAAACTATAGTGATATAATTAAATTAAGATTAGCAATTAAATTTTAGGAGGAAATATGGTAAGCAAAGCATTTTTTGAAGCGCTAGACGCTTTAGTAGAAGAAAGAGATTTTACATATGAACAAATAGTTGATGGCTTTATTAAAGGAATGCACGCTGCATTCAAGAAAACAAAAGGCCATTCTTCATGTCGCGTTGAAGTAAATAAAGAAAGAAACGAAATCCTTATTTTTGAACAACAACTTGTGGTTCCTGATGAAGGTTTTGATTTGGAAGCAGATCCAAAGTA
This sequence comes from Acholeplasmataceae bacterium, assembly GCA_028685975.1. GTDB lineage: Bacteria > Bacillota_I > Bacilli_A > Acholeplasmatales > UBA5453 > UBA5409. The sequence continues at coordinate 12,068 of JAQUCY010000002.1, forward strand.
CAAACAAATTAAGTTATCAGAAGCAAGAAAAATTAAAAAAAGAATCAAAGTTGGGGAAATTTTAGAAGAATCGATTAACCCTAAAGAATTTTCACAAGCTGCAGTTCAAAACTTAAAGAACGTTTTAAATCAAAACTTAAAAACAATTGAAAAAGACAAACTTTATGAATTCTTTAAACAAAAAGAAAAAGAAATGATTGTTGGACGAGTGATTGGAGAAGATGAAAATTATTACCGTCTTGAATTAGGTAGAGAGGTTACTACATTACTTCCAAAAAAAGAATGTCTTCCAAACGATCAGTTTGTTGAAGGGGAATCTATCAAAGTCTTTATTTCTCAAGTTGAAATGAAATCTAAAGGACCAAAAGTGTTAGTGACACGTTTAGATAAGAGTTTTGTGACTAGATTATTTGAAGATTTAATTCCTGAAGTCAAAGATGGTATCGTTGAGATTATGGGAGTTGCCCGTGACGCGGGAGATAGAGCTAAAATAGGCGTTAAATCCAATGATCCTAATGTTGATGCGATTGGTTCATGTGTTGGCCCAGACGGTATTAGAATCAAGGAAATCGTTAGAGCATTGTCAGGGGAAAAGGTTGATTTATTCTTATGGAGTGAAAATGAAAAAGATTTAATCGCTAATTCTTTACAACCTGCTGACGTTATTAACGTGATTAATATTGATCAAAGTCAAAAAACAGCACTTGCGATCGTTGAAGATGATAAATTATCTCTTGCGATTGGTAAAGGTGGACAAAATGTGAAACTTGCCGTTCAAGCAATTGGATGGAAGATTGATATTAAATCAGTATCTATGGCTAACAGTGAGGGTATAGATTATTAATAGGTGATATTTATGAAAGTTAAAAAAATTCCAATGAGAACTTGTGTTGTAACAAAAGAACAACGACCAAAACAAGATTTGGTTCGTGTTGTGGCAACAAAAGAAGGTAAAATCAGTGTTGATTTAACTGGAAAAGCCAATGGTAGAGGGGCTTATTTGATACTCGATAAAAGTGTGATAGAAAAAGCCATTAAAACAAAGGTTTTGGATAAGAAACTTGAAGTGAATATACCTAATGAAATTTATGAAGAATTATTAGAACTTGTTAAAAATGCCAAATAGACTAGGACTTGCTAAAAAAGCATCTAAACTTACTGTTGGGACCGACCAAGTTATTAGAGCAATTCAAGCTGGAAAAGCGAAACTTGTTTTTCTTGCCAATGATGCAGCTTTTAATACTACTAAGAAAATTACCGATAAATGTCATTTTTATCAAGTTGAAGTATTAACAATGTTTGATTCTAATACTTTATCTAAAGCAGTTGGAAAATCAAACATCAAATGTGTCGCAATACTAGATGAAGGATTTAGGGACATGTTTAAAAACTAAATAAAAAGGAAGTGATTACATGAAGAAACGTTATGAAATAGAAAAAGACGTTGAATCAAAGAAATACAGCAAACAAGAAGTGAGACAAACCAATCTCCCAAAGAAAAAAACAGTAACGGCTAAAGGAAAGGTTTTAATTTATAAACCTAATATGTCAGTAAGTGATGTGGCTACCAGTTTGGGGATTTCTAATGCTGAAATTATTAAGCGATTAATGGGTTTAGGGGTTATGACCTCTATTAACCAAACAATAGATCGTGATACCATTGAACTTATTGCGATTGATTTAGGATTTTCCATTGAAAATGAAGTTATTACAGATATTACTAGATTTGATGAAATGACATTTGATGATAAGGAAGAAGACCTAATTCATCGACCACCTATCGTAACTGTTATGGGACATGTTGACCATGGCAAAACAACACTACTAGATGCGATAAGACATACAAGAGTTGCTGCAGGAGAAGCCGGTGGGATTACTCAACATATAGGTGCTTATCAAGTTGAGATAAAAGGTCAAAAAATAACTTTTATCGACACCCCAGGCCACGCTGCATTTACTGAAATGCGTGCTAGAGGAGCCCAAGTAACAGATATTGTCATTATCGTTGTTGCTGCAGATGACGGGGTTATGCCTCAAACTATTGAGGCAATTGACCATGCTAAATCTGCAGGTGTTCCAATTATTATTGCAGTCAACAAAATTGATAGACCTCAAGCCAATCCAGAACACGTTAAAACTGAATTATCAAATTTAGGCGTTGTTCCTGAAGATTGGGGCGGCAAAATCCCATTTGCGGAAATATCAGCTCTAAAGAATATGGGGATTGAGGATTTACTAGAAGTTGTTGTATTAGTTAGTGAAATTGAAGATTTAAAAGCGAATCCAAATAGACTTGCTACAGGTACAGTTATTGAAGCAAGACTTGATAAAGGAAGAGGGGTTGTCACAACTGTTATTGTTAAGAATGGAACATTAAAAATAGGCGATAACTTAGTATGTGGTAACACCTATGGTAAAGTTAGAACTATGTCTGATGGATCAAAAAAACGAATCCATGAAGCATTACCAAGCCAACCTATAGAAATTACTGGTCTAATGGATGTTCCATCGGCAGGGGATAAGTTTGTTTGTTTAGAAGATGAAAGACAAACCAGACAAATCGCTGAAGAAAGAACCTCTCGTCAAAGAGAAGGGGATCTTGCAAAACAAAAGAAAGCATCATTAAAGACATTGTTCAAAGAAGCTGAAGAACAAGAAAAAGAACTGGTCTTAGTCATTAAAGGTGATACACAAGGTACTATTGAGGCGTTAAAAAATTCATTAGAAAAAATTGATGTTGAAGGCTTACATGTTAATATCATACGTTCTAGTGTTGGTGCCATTACAGAATCAGACGTTACTTTAGCAGATGCTTCAAATGCAATTATCTTAGGTTTTAATGTAAGACCAATCGCAATGGTAAGAGACCTTGCTAAATCTCAAGGTGTGGAGATTCGTTTATACAATGTCATCTATAAAGCAATTGAAGATATTGAAGCCGCACTTTCTGGTATGCTAGCGCCTGAATTTGAAGAAGTCGTTACTGGACAAGCTGAGGTTAGGGAAATCTATAAAATCAGTAAAATTGGTACGGTTGCAGGAAGTTATGTTACTGATGGATCAATCATTAGAAACAGTGGAATCAGAGTCCTTAGAGAAGGAATCGTAATATTCGAAGGTAAAATGTCTTCCTTAAAACGTTTTAAAGACGACGTTAAAGAAGTTAGACAAGGTTATGAATGTGGCATTAGTGTCGAAAACTTTAATGATATAAAAGTAGGAGACATTTTAGAAGCATTCAGAGATAAAGAGGTAGAAAAATAATGGAAAGTGTTACATTAGAAAGACTTCAATCATTATTTCTAAGAGAACTTGCAGTTATTGTCAATAAAGATCGTAAGATAAAAGGACAAATGTATTTTAATATTACAGAAGTTAAAATAACAAAAGATCTTTCATTTGCGACAGTATATTACACTATATTATCTGATAAAGAAGAGGACTTAGATATTGCTAAAAACACATTAAATCAATACAATAAACAAATTAGGCAAGAATTATCTCAAAAGATTAGAAATATACGTAAAATGCCAGAACTTAAGTTTAAGTATGACGAAGCACTTGCTTACGGAAATAAAATTGATAAAATAATTAAGGAATTAAACACAACTAAAAATGAATAGTAATTAAGCCATAATCTCGCTGGATTATGGCTTTTTATTATAAAAATTTTTAAATATTCAAAAAAATATAAAAAAGTATTGTAATATTCAAATTAATACATTATAATGAAATTAAGAGGTGATTAGATGAGCATAAAATGGATTAACGTTAACAACAATCAGTTAACGGCAACCTTGTATGATACAAACATCACATTAAACAAGCCATCAAGTTATTATTTTGAAAGTGCTTATAAAGTGCTTGTTGGGATGGATGTTGAGAACAGACTAGTTCTTATCAAGCATTTAAATAAAGAAGAGTCTTTAAGAGGCAACATTGATAAAAACAATTTATTAGATTTAAAGATTAAACCAAGTTATGGTAGAATAAGTAGTAGGAAAGTAATGTTGGAAATAGAAAAAACATTTGGGTTAGACTTTAGTGAACATCTAAAGTTTCCAGCTACTTGGGATAGCACTTCTAAAATGTTAAAAATAAATCTAAATGGGGTGATTTAATGGACACAATTCAAATAATAATGATTAGTGTTTGGGTGTTTGTTTTGATCGCAACTGTTTTGCTTGAATTTGAAAGTCCACAATTGGTTAGTATATGGTTTTCTGTTGGGGCAATTGTAGCGTTGTTGATGGCAGCATTTAATGTTCATTATTTGTGGCAAATAGGGGCATTTGTTATTGTATCAATGATATTAATATTATTAACAAGACCACTTTCAAAACGATTTATGAACAGAGAAATAATCAAAACCAATGTCAGTAGTTTGATTGGTCAACAAGGTACTATATTAAAAGAAGTAAGTTTAAACCAAAGAGGAGAAGTTCAGGTACAAACTAGAATTTGGACAGCTTTTACAACGGAAAACATAACTATTTTAGAAGGCGAGTTAGTTAGAATTGTTGATATCGAAGGAAATAAATTATTGGTAGAACCAATTAGAAAGGAAGATTAGTTACATGGATCCAATTATTGTTGTTTTAATTATTTTAGGGATTATATTATTAATTGCTTTAATTATATCCTTATCTAGTGTTAAGATTGTTAGACAATCAGAAAGTGTTATTATTGAACGTTTGGGACGTTACTTCAAGACTTGGGAAACTGGGATTCACTGGTTGGTTCCTTTCTTTGATCGCGTCGCATCCAAAGTTTCATTAAAAGAACAAGTCATTGACTATGAACCTCAACCCGTTATTACAAAAGATAACGTGACAATGCAAATTGATACAGTAGTTTATTACCAGATTACAGATGCAAAATTATTTACTTATGGCGTTAATAATCCTACAAATGCATTAGCAAATCTAACCGCAACCACATTAAGAAATATTATCGGTGCCATTGATTTAGATGAGGCTTTAACTTCGAGAGAATTAATTAACTCTAAATTAAGAATCATCCTTGATGAAGCGACTGATCCATGGGGAATGAAGGTCGTCAGAGTAGAACTTAAAAATATTATGCCTCCGAAAGATATTAGAGATGCTATGGAAAAACAAATGCGTGCTGAACGTGAAAAACGTGAAGCAATTCTAAATGCAGAAGGAGAAAAACAATCAAAAATTCTTATTGCTGAAGGAAATAAAACAGCGATGGTATTGGATGCAGAAGGTAAAAAACTAGCGGCAATCTTAAAAGCTGAGGGTGAAGCTGAAGCAATTCTTAAAGTACAAGAAGCTACTGCTGAAGGGATTCGTTTAATTAGAGAATCACAAGCAGATAGTAGTGTTCTAGCAATCAAAGGTTTTGAAGCCATGATTGAAGTATCAAAAGGGCAAGCAACAAAACTTATAATTCCTTCTGATTTAACCAGTATTAATACAATAGTAAGTAGTGCTAAGGAAGCTTGGGAAGCAAAAACTCCTGAAGGTCCAAAAGAATCAAATCCTAAATAATTTATTGTGAGCCCTAATCCAGGGCTCATTTTTTTCTTATATTATGGTATAATTTTAGATAGGTGAAGTTTATGTATGCTCAAGTTATTGTTGATATATCTTCAAAACATTTAAATCAAATATACGATTATAAAATCCCTTTTTATTTAGAAGGATCTATAAAAATTGGAATGCGTGTTGTGGTGGATTTTAATCATCAAAAAAGACTTGCCTATATAATTAATCTTATGAAGACTTCTAAAGTAGCTACAAAAGAAATCTTATACACCTTAGAAGACGAACCAACGCTAATAACCTCTCAACTTAAACTTATAAAATATATTCAAGAAACCTCATTTTCTAGTTATAATGAAGCTTTTGAAGTGGTTGTCCCAAATGCTTTACAAGCTGCTTACGAACATTATGTTACCATTCGAGATTTGGATCTTGTCTCAAAACATCTTAGACACTATGTTAAAGAGGGTGTTATTTGGTTAGATGATCTAAATAGCGAAGACTATAAAGAAGTGAAAAATTTAATTCATAAAGGTATCTTAACAAAAGAAGTTGAGGTTGTTAATAAAGGTGGAATTAAATTTCTTCCAGCTGTTTTTTTGAATGATTTTGATTGTAGACTAACATCTAAACAAACAGAAATTGTTAAGAGAATCGGTCGTGAAACTTTCTTTGTTAAAGATTTAGTCAAGGAAGGATATTCAAAAAGAATTATTCATACATTGGTAAGTAAAGGTGTTTTAGGGCTAAAAGATATTGAGTATTACCAACAAGAAATATCTCATTATGAATCTCATGAAGATGTGATAACATTAACAAATGAACAATCCCTAGCAATTAAACAAATAGATATTAATAAATATAAGCGCTATTTATTGTTTGGTCCGCCTGCATCAGGTAAAACAGAGGTTTATTTAAGAGTTATAGAAAAAGTGATGAATATAGGTAAGCAAGTATTAATTTTAGTGCCCGAGATTGCCTTAATTTATCAGATGACTTCAAGATTAAAGGAAAGATTTGCTGAAGAAGTTTTGATTTATCATAGTAATCTTAATACCCAAGAAAAATACGATGCGTATCGAAAAACGAAAGACGGCAAAATAAAATTAGTTGTTGGAACTAGAAGTGCGCTATTTCTACCTTTAAATAGGTTAGGATTGATTGTTATTGATGAAGTCCATGATACTTCATACATTCAAAAACAAATGCCTTTTTACGATACTAAAGAACTAAGTTATCGATTAGGCGAACACTATAATATTCCCGTTCTGATGGGATCTGCAACGCCGACTATATCTATGATTTATGAGACTGACTTAGAAATGATAAAGCTGTTGACATTATCTAAGCCAATCTTTGAAAATAAAATTGGTATAAAATTAATAGATATGAAAAAAACACCTACTTTAAAAGATGATTTTATCTTTTCAGTAGATTTAATCACTAGTATCAAACAAAGGTTGATTCAGAATGAACAAGTCATCTTGCTTGTAAACAGACGTGGTTACGCACCGTTTGTGATGTGTAGAACTTGTGGAAATGTGCCTACTTGTCCAACTTGTGGGGTAAATCTTGTTTATCATAAAGAGCATAACCTATTATTGTGTCACCACTGCGGTTACAAAGAATCTTATAGTGAAATCTGTAAAGTTTGTAAATCTAAGCAAGTTTTACCAGTTGGATTTGGAACTGAACAAGCTTTAGAAAGTTTAAACAAGCTATTTCCTTTCGCAAAAGTACTGAGAATGGATTTAGATACAACTAAGCGTAAAGGTGCATATGATAAAATGTTGACAGAATTTAAAAAAGGCAACTACGATATATTGTTGGGGACACAAATGGTCTCTAAAGGACATCACTTTGAAAATGTTACTTTAGTAGGTGTTTTATTAGCTGAACAGATGATAAATTTAAATAGTTATTTGTCTAATGAAACTACTTATAACATCATTAAACAACATATTGGTCGATTAAGAGGTGTAAAACAAGGGGATGCGATAGTTCAAACTTATAATCCGAATCATTTTGTCTTAAAGAGTCTTGAAACTAATAACTTTGAATTATATTATATGCAAGAACTTAACAACCGAAAAATCTTAAAGTATATGCCTTATAATCAAGTTATCAAAGTTACATTTAAAGGTTTAGATGAAAATAAAACGGTTAATACCTTAACGAGAATTAAAAACAATATTATTGCGAAAAACAGTCAAATTGAAATCTTAGGACCAACGCCTGATTATATTCTTATGGACAAGGATAGATATAATTACAGTATTTTACTTAAAACATTGCGACACTTTGATCCAAGTTATTTAATGAATTACTTAGATAAACGTTTTTACAAGGACTATTTAATCGTAATAGATTATTATCCAGATATGGTATAGAGGTGTAATATGAACATTGTCTTTATGGGAACCCCTTATTTTGCTGTTCCTATCTTAGAAAAATTAAATGAAATTTCACCCATTAGTCTTGTTGTTACACAACCAGATAAAAGGGTAGGCAGAAAACAAGAGTTAACTTACTCACCAGTTAAATTATTTGCAATTAGAAACAACATTGAAGTTTTTCAGCCCCAAAACATTAAAACAGATTATCAACGAATCATTGATACAAGACCCGATATAATTGTTACAGCTGCTTATGGACAAATGATTCCATCTGAGTTAATAGATAATTATATTATGGTAAACATTCATGGTTCATTATTACCTAGATATAGAGGTGGTGCACCTGTTCAAAGAGCTATTATGAATGGCGATGAAACAACGGGGGTTACATTAATGTATATGGCACAAAAAATGGATAGTGGAGCAATTATTGCTCAAAAAGAAATTTTGATTGAGGATGACGATACCACTACTACATTGATGAGAAAACTTTCCTATATCGGAAGAGATTTATTAATTGAAAACTTAGAAGACATTTTAAACAAACAGATTAATCCAATCCAACAAGTTGATTCCCAGGTTACATACGCCTATAATTTAAATAAGAATGATGAAATACTTAATTTTAATCAATCAACATATTTAGTAATGAGACAATTAAATGGGTTGCTAGATGAGCCTGCTGCATCGATATTTATTAATGGTGTTAGAATAAAGGTTTTCAAACTAGCAAAAAGTGATATAATATCAAGTATGAAGCCAGGAACAGTGGTTTCTATTGATAAAGAACTGCACGTTAAAACATTAGATGGTGTAGTTAGAATTATGGAGTTATCTGAACAAGGGAAAAATAGAATGACCGACGAAGCATATTTGAACGGTCAAAAAATAATTCTTGAAGGGAGTGTTTTCAATGAGTAAAAAATTATTATTTTCGCGTGAAGAAATGACAAGATTGTGTGTTGAGGCTTTAAAAAGTCGTGGGGTTGAAATAGATGATATTGCAAAAATCAGCTATAAACAACAAGCAAGATATACCGACGACATCAAGTTTGAAACATGTCGTGAGTCAGTTTTAAAAATATTATCCTTAAGAGACATATTTCATCATGTTTTACTAGCGGTTGAGTTAGATAAAATGGCAGAAAAGAAAATGTTTGAAGGTCCGATTCAAGATATTATTGAAGCTGATTTAGGTTTATTTGGTGTTGATGAGGTTTTAGGGTTAGATGTTGCGAGGATTTATGGGGTTATTGGGATGACCAACTTTGGTGATATTGACGTCAATAAACATGGTATTGTGAATCATCTAAATACAGAAGGAAAAAAACCTGGGGTTGTCCATACGTTTTTAGACGATATTGTTGGGGCAATTGCAGCTGCAGCATCCACTAGGGTTGCTCAAGTTATTAATGAAGAAATGGCTCAAACTGAGACACACGAAAAAATATCACTATTCGATAATATAGAAGAGTTAAAGTAGGGAATAATTAATGGCGAAAAAGGATAAATTTAAAAAGGCGACTAAGGGACTATTTAATCGTTTTTTTGGGTTTGAAACAGGGGTTGATATTACCGATGAAGTTGCGGTATTACATAGACGTAATATTGTTATTAAAAATATCACATTTGTTTCAAACATTTTTTATTCTATTATTTTATTTATTGTAGCTTATTACTCCGGTAAGGCTTCAGATTGGCTATTTACAGCATTGTTTTTTCCGTTCACTTTCTTCTTAAATACAGTTATAAAACGTTTAATAACTTCTGATACCCACGATAAAACTAAACAAGAGGTAGCCATGTATCTTTTGGCTACTTATATGTTTATCTCAGCCATATTATTTTACGCAAGATTTTATCAAACCGATTCTTTAGAAACCGCTGCTTATGTCATGATTTATTATGCGATAGTTGTGATTAGTTTATATCAGTCTAAAAAACTCATTTTATGGAGTGCTTTTGGAATGTTGCCTGTCATGACAATTATTCATTTTACTTGGACGTATCGCATTAATACAGATTATCAAGGTTTGGAAATTAGTGAATTTTTTAATCGTTTTATTCATGATCCTGCATTCAGTGATATATTACTTAGAACACTAATATTTATCATATTCATTATGGTGGTTTATGCTATAGTCTCAATAGGTCAGTATATGCAATATGAAAGACGTAATGAATTAGTCAAAAGACGTGAAGTTCAAGAAGATTTCACAACTATTGTTTCAGATTTGTTTAAAGTTGTATTGTCTTCTAAATCATCATTTTTAGATTTACAACATGTTAATTTAGTTAGTAAAATGAGTAATAAGTTGGGATTAATTTATGGTACAGATGAATCTAAGATGAGTAAAATTAACACTTTTTCTAATATTCATTTAAGATATAAGGAAATTGAAGATTTAGTGAATCCACCTGAAGAGGCAACGACAGATTACGATGATTTAAAAGAAAAAACAATGTTAGGGAATCAAATTGCGAAAAGATTACAACTGGCTCAAAAGGCTGAGGATATTGCTAGAGCTCATATTGAAGGAGCGGCAAATCATAACTTTGTTCTTGAAATGCAAAAGATCCAACCTGAAATTACCTCACAAATAATTTTGTTGTGTGATCTTTATATTACCATGCGTAGCACAAAGAGTTATAAGCGTCCATACCCACATAAAACAGTAATTGAGTTATTCCAAACTCAGTTTAATAGTTACTTTGAGTTTCAGTTATTAGAACGATTTTTAAGTTATAAAACTGAATTTGAATCAATGTATAATGATTTCTAATTGAAATATCATTAACTTGTGTTATAATATAACTACATCTTAAAATTCATTAAGAGCTACGGAGGTTAATCACCATTGATGTAGCAGCAACCTGCATAAGCAAGGTGCTTTCGATAAGGGGGAAACCCAACAATGAGTAATTGCTCTTTTCGTTGGGAAAAGAGTTTTTTTATAGAAAAAGGAGAATTTTGAACTATGAAAAGAAAACTATTTACATCTGAATCAGTCACTATGGGGCATCCTGATAAAGTTTCAGATAGGATTGCAGATGCCGTATTAGATGCAATATTTAAAGATGATAAAGACGCACACGTTGCTTGTGAGGTGTTAACTACTACCGGATTGGTTTTGGTGGCAGGCGAAGTAGAAACAAAAACCTATATTGACATCGAAAGTATCGTAAGAAAAACTGTAGAAAGTATAGGTTATACCCGCGGAAAATATGGATTTGATGCTGACAATTTGGCTGTATTAACAGCTATTCACAGTCAGTCACCAGATATTGCACAAGGCGTTAATAAGTTAGATGGGTCTATTGGTGCCGGTGACCAAGGATTAATTTTTGGGTTTGCTTGTGACGAAACGCCAAATTATATGCCATTATCAATCACTTTGGCACATAATTTAGTAAAACGGCTTGATGAAGTAAGACAAAAGGGTATTCTTGATTTTGTTAGACCTGATGGAAGGTCTCAAGTTACCTTGGAATATGATGAGAATGATAAACCATTTAGAGTTGAAGCGGTGGTTGTTTCTACACAGCATCAAGACATGGATATTAATGTTTTAAGAGAAACCGTTAAAAAAGAAGTTATTTTTAAAGTGATACCAAGTGAATTGATTGATGAAAATACTAAGATTTTCATTAACCCAACAGGGAAGTTTGTTATCGGTGGACCTAAGGGGGATACAGGCGTAACAGGAAGAAAAATTATTGTTGATACTTACGGTGGTTATGCGAGACATGGTGGCGGGGCAATGAGTGGTAAAGATCCATCTAAAGTGGATAGAAGTGCAGCATATATGTCTAGATATTTAGCTAAGAATATTGTGGCTAGTGGTATTGCTACTAAATGTGAAGTTCAATTAGCTTATGTGATTGGTGAGGTTCAACCAGTATCTGTTAGAGTTGATACTTTTGGAACATCAATTGTTTCAGAGGCAGATATTGTAGAACAAATAAGAAAACATATTGATTTAACACCAAGAGGTATCATTGACAGATTTAAACTTTTAAGACCTATTTATGAACAAACAAGTTTTTATGGTCATATGGGGCGAGAAGATTTAGAATTACCTTGGGAAGAATTAGATTCCATAAAATATTTCAGTGAACTTAAATAATAAATGACAAAAGGTGAAATAAGACCACCTTTTTTCATTTAATTACTTGGGGATTAGTATTATTTATGTTAAAATAATATAGAAATTCAAAATAGAAAGAAAAGTTGTGATAACAATGTTTAAAAAAATATTTGACAGTGGCTATAAAGAATTAAAAAAAGCAAGACCTGTCGCCGATAAAATAGATGCGTTAGCGTTAGAAATGGAAGCATTAACAGACGAAGAACTTAAGGCTAAAACGCCTTATTTTAAAGAACGTGTTCGTAATGGTGAAACTTTAGAAACGTTAATGGTTGAAGCTTATGCAGTTGTAAGAGAAGCGTCTAGAAGAGTTACTGGACTTTATCCATATTATGTTCAATTATTGGGGGCTATCGTTATTCATGGTGGTAACATTGCCGAAATGAAAACTGGTGAAGGTAAAACCTTAACTGCAGTCATGCCAGCTTATTTAAATGCTTTAAGTGATCAAGGGGTTCATATTGTTACGGTAAACGAATACTTAGCAAGACGTGAAGCCGAAGGTGAAATCGGGGATATATTTAGATTTTTAGGGATGAGTGTAGGCTTAAATATTAGAGATCTTAATCCTGATCAAAAACGTGAAGCATATGCATGTGATATTCTTTATTCTACTAACAGTGAATTAGGTTTTGATTATTTAAGAGATCATATGGTTTTATATGAAGCAGATATCGTTCAAAAACGTGGATTAAGTTATGCAATTATTGATGAAGTTGACTCCATCTTAATTGATGAAGCCAGAACGCCACTCATTATTTCAGGTCCTGCTAAACAAAATCAAAATCTTTATCAAAGTGCGGATAGATTTGCGAAAAGTTTAAGGGATGAAGATTATTTAATCGACATTGAAGCAAAGGCCATAGAGTTGTCTGAATCAGGTATCTCAAAAGCTGAAAAAATCTTTAGTGTTGAAAATTTATATGATATTAAAAATGTTAACTTAGTTCACCATATTAACAATGCCTTAAGAAGTAACTATATTATGTTTAGAGATAAAGATTACATGGTGGTTGATAATGCAGTGCTTATCATTGACCAATTTACTGGGCGTGTATTACCAGGGAGACAATTTTCTGAAGGACTTCACCAAGCTTTAGAAGCCAAAGAAAATGTTGAAATTAAAAAAGAAACGATTACAGTTGCAACTATTACCTATCAAAACTTCTTTAGAATGTATAAAAAATTATCTGGGATGACTGGGACTGCTAAAACTGAGGAAGAAGAATTTAGAGAAATTTATAACATGTACGTGGTTGAAGTTCCAACCAACGAACCTGTTATTAGAAGAGATGCACCGGATTTCTTATTTGCAACATTAGATGAAAAATATGAAGCTTTAATTGATGATGTCGAAGAAAGACATTTAAAAGGTCAACCCGTCCTATTAGGTACGGTTGCTGTAGAAACGTCTGAACACTTGAGTTTACTACTTAAGAAAAGAAAAATACCACATGAAGTATTAAATGCTAAACAACATGAAAGAGAAGCTGAAATTGTTGCTAAAGCTGGTTACTTAGGGGCAGTTACTATCGCAACCAATATGGCTGGACGTGGAACCGATATCAAGTTAGGCGAAGGTGTTGTTGAAGTGGGTGGACTTGCGGTAATTGGTTCAGAAAGACATGAATCAAGAAGAATTGATAATCAGTTGAGAGGACGTTCAGGACGTCAAGGTGACCCAGGATTCTCAAGATTTTACTTATCAGCTGAAGATGAATTATTAATGCGTTTCGGTGGTGAATCATTTAAGCAGCGAATTCAAATGATTCAAAACTTGAATCAAGACAAAAAGAATCCTTCTTCAAAACCTATACCACTAGAGTCTAAGATGTTCACAAGATTTATTAAAAATGCTCAAAAACGTATTGAAGGTCAAAACTATGATTTACGTAAGAGTGTTTTAAAATATGATGACGTTATTCGTAAACAAAGAGAAATCATGTACGAACAACGAACCATGGTTATTACGACTCAAGATATTGAACCTTTCGTTCTAAAGACGATTCAAACCTATTTAAAAGAGTTTGTTGCTGATTTTATTTATAACAAACCAAATTTTACAGCTCATGATATTATTAGTGCTTTTGACGGTCATATCTTTGTTACAGGGTCATTGAGTGAGGATTTATTAAGTGGTATTGATGCAAAAAACATGGAAACATTCATGTTGGATTTAGCAGAAAAAGAAGTCTTTAAGAAAAAAGACAATGTACCACTTCAAATTTATCAAGAATTTTTAAAAGTGATTACCTTAAGAGTTATTGATACCCATTGGACACGACATATTGACCAAATGAGTGAACTTAGACAAAATGTTCGTCTACAATCCTATGCACAATCTAATCCACTTCAAATTTATCAAGAAGAAGGATTTAAGATGTATAAGGATATGAACTATAGCATTTCCAAAGATATTACAACCTTCGCTATTAGAGCTCAAATTAGGGTTAATACTGAACGTGAACAAGTTATTAAAAATACTTCTACTAATGAAGGCAGAGAATTAAAAGGAAATAAAAACCAACCTAAAGGAAAAGGCAAGAAAAACAAGTACCAAAGAGCACTTGGACGATAGATTTAAAGGAAAAAGGCATTTTTGCCTTTTTCCTTTTTACAAACACAAACATTATAACTATATGTTATAATTATTTAGAGGTGTAATATGGAACGCTATGAAATAAATAAATACTTAAATGACTTTGAAATAAGGATAGAAGATTTAAAAACCTCATTAAATTTAGATAAAATTAAAAGTGAATATCAACATCTTTGCCAAGTTCAATTAGAACCTGGTTTTTGGGATGATGTGAAACACGCTCAAGAAACAATTGAAAAAACGAATGATATTAAAGAACAAATAGATACGATAGAAGATTTACAAGGGAGTTATGAAGTTATCTACGAACTTTTTGAATTAACAGAAGAAGGTTCTGTTGAATGGAATTTAATTGAAGATGAGATTATAGCCTTAGAAAAAAGATTAAAAGCTTTTGAATTATTAACGCTATTAAACGGACCTTATGATAAAAATGATTGTATTTTAGAGCTACATCCTGGTGCTGGTGGGACAGAATCTCAAGACTGGTGTGAAATGTTATATAGGATGTATTCTAGGTATGCATCTAGACACCGTTATAAAGTTGATCTATTAGATTTACAACCAGGTGAAGAAGCGGGGATTAAAAGTGTTACTTTAAAAATTAAAGGTAAATATGCCTATGGGAACTTAAAAAGTGAAGTAGGCGTTCATAGATTGGTCCGAATTTCACCATTTGATTCTAATAAACGAAGACATACCTCGTTTGTTAGTTGCGATGTAACACCTATTATTGAAGATGTGAGTGAAATCATTATCAACGATGAAGATATTCGAGTGGATGTTTACAGGTCAAGTGGAGCTGGTGGGCAGTCTGTTAACACAACGGATAGTGCAGTAAGAATCACACACATACCAACAGGTATTGTCGTAACCTGTCAAAATGAAAGAAGTCAACTGCAAAATAAGACGGTTGCAATGAACATTTTAAAATCAAAATTAGCAGCTTTACAAGAAGCAGAACGCATGGCTGAACTTGAAGGGTTAAAAGGAACTCAAAAAGACATTGCCTGGGGTTCTCAAATTAGAAGTTATGTGTTTCATCCATACCAAATGGTTAAAGATCATAGAACTGGTGCTGAAACAGCTCAAACAGATTTGGTCATGGATGGAGATATTGATTCTTTTATTAATAGTTATTTGAAACAGGTGGTCAAATGAGAATGAATAAAACTTCAGCTATTGAAATTACACAAATCATCTTAGGTATAATTTTAATGAATTTAGGATTCTATTTTTTCTTATTACCTATTGACTTGGTTACTGGTGGAGTATCGGGGATTGCGGTTATTCTTAACACATTTGGTATATCACCATCATTGTCTATTTTGTTAATGAATATTGCTTTTGCAATTTTAGGTTTATTTATTATGGGCAAAAATTTCTTTTTCAAAGTAATTTTAGGCTCACTAATGTCTCCCCTAGTGATTTTTATTTTAGAATTTTTGAATGTTGATCAAATGCTAATTTTGAATCAATTAACTGAATCTAGACTTTTGGTGTCTTCTCTGCTTGGCGCTTTAAGCGTCGGCTTTGGGTTAGGGATAGTTTTTAGAAATGGTGGATCTACTGGCGGAATTGATATCCTCCAAAATATCATGAATAAAAAACACCATTTATCTTATAATGTGGCTTTTATATTAACAGATGGCGTAATCGTTTTAATTGGACTGTTATTCTTTAAAAATATCGAAAATTTCTTGTTTTCTGTTGGCGTTGTTATCCTTTCTGGATTAATTATCGATAATATTTCTATTTTAGGCCGAGCAGGACAAACTTTGTTTATCGTGACAGAAAAAGAAGATGAAGTTAAACAAGCGATATTTAAAGAACTAGATCGAGGAACAACGGTTATTGAGGCTAAAGGCGGCTACTCTGGTAAAAATAAAAAATTGGTAATATGTGTTACATCGAAGCGTGAACTTAATCTTGTGAGGACGGTTGTTGATCAAGCTGACCCAGATGCATTTACGTTTATCGCTCAAACAAAGGAGGCGGTTGGACGTGGTTTTTCGCGGGATTAAAACTTTAGTTAAAACAATTTTAACGGGCTTAGTCGTTGTTGTACTTTCAAGTTGTACAATTCAATTCACGAATCCAAATACAAACTATCAAAATAGATCTGTTAATTCTCAAGTTAATGAGGTTTACGATATATTAAAAGAGTTGTATTATGAAGATTTACCGTTAGATTTAACTAAAATTGACACTTTAGATGAATTGTTAGGCTATGTTGATCCTTATACGTATGTTTATGAAGCTGATACGAGAAGTATTGAAACTGGTGAAACTTATGTTGGGGTTGGATTAACTATTCAAGAACACCCAAATGGATTACTTGTTACAGCTGTGAATCCATTGACAGATAACTATTATTTAATGTATGTTGGTGATATTATTACTGAGGTTAATTCAGTTGTTTTAGAAGGGTTAAAGTTTGAAGAGAAAACCCCTTTATTAAAGGGTTTAATAGGGGAAGAAAAACAACTTAAAATAATTAGATTCAATCAAGAAATCGAGTTAAGTATTCATCTACAAGATGTACCGTTTAATAGCATTGTTTCACAAAAGATTGGCACAGTTGGTTATATTGAAATTAATCGATTTGCTGGAACAACTGCAGATTTATTTTCAGAAGCTTTATTAGGATTAGAAACTGAGGGAATAGAAGCTTTGGTGATTGACGTTAGAGATAATGGTGGCGGGTATTTATCAGCTGTTACTGATATATTAGAAAACTTTGTTTATGGTGAGGATGAATACCTCTATCTTTATAATGTTAAAGCGGATAGCTATAGTGCCTCTAAACCAAAAACGGATGTTATCGCAAAACCTTATCCAATTGTTACATTGGTTAACAACAATAGTGCCAGTGCTTCAGAGGTATTGGCAGGGGTTTTAAAACAATTTAATTACCCTGTTTTTGGTGAAAGAACCTTTGGTAAGGATGTCTACCAAATTGGATATCCAGTTAAAAGTGTTGGGGAAAATTTTTATCTAAACCTTACTGGTGGATATTGGATGTTAGGAGACATGACTCGAGTTACGGGTGGAATAGTTCCCACTAAATATCATGTACAAACAGGAATTAAAGGGTTACTTTATCCTGTTTTAGAAGATACATATGAATTAGGTGATGCCAATCCTTATATCGAAACTTACCAATATTTGATTAATATGTCGGTTGGTGGGAATTATGAAGCTGGGTTATTTGATGCAGATTTTAAGAATATGGTGGAATTGTATCAACAAGTGAATAGTTTAACTGTCAATGGTATGCTAGATGAACCAACCATCTTAACATTGGTGGACTTTTATAAAATAGAATCTCTGAAACAAGAGTTGGATCATCAATTGACTGCAGCACTTTTGTTTGCTGGAGGTTTGTTCTAATGGTCATCACTGAAATAAAACGGGTTAAAAATGGATATCATTTAACAATCGATAATGAGGTAGTACACTTAGAAACCTCGGTAATGGTCGATTATAAATTAAAGAAAAACCAAGTTTTATCATTAAAAGAATTTAGAGAAATAATTGAACAAAACGATCTTGCGAAAATCAAAAGATTAGCGGTTGTTTACGTAGCTAAGGCTCGAAGTGTTCACTCTTTCAAAGAGTATTTAAGAGGCCTAGACGCCAAAAAAGAGTATATTGAACTACTTACTAAGCAGTTTAAAGAAAAAGGGTATTTAAATGATTTTTCTTATGCGGCAGATTTTGTGCATCGTTATGAAAAGAAATATGGTGAAAAAAGACTTAAAAATATGTTGATTGAAAAAGGTATTCATCCTGATGTTATTGAAAAAGTCTTGAAAGACCATACCGATATAAATTTAGAATCTCAAGTTCAAACTCTTTGTTTAACAGTGAAAGCGGATAATTATGAGAAAGCGAAAATAAAAATCACAAGAAAGATGATTGGATTAGGGTATGAACTAAATCAAACCATAACATATATTGATAAGTATTTAGATAAAGCCAAATTTAATGAGGATTCAGTAATTAATAAGTACTACAAGGTAGCTCTAAAAAAATATCAGAAGAAGTATGAAGGTTATGAATTACAAACCAAAATCAAGAAATACTTATATGATCAAGGCTTTAGTTTAGATACAATCGATAAAATATTATAGAGAAAATTGGGAGGAAACTATGTTTAAATTGTCTAGTGAAGATGCTTATTTTTTTAATCAAGGTCGACTTTATGATGCGAAAAGAATTTTTGGCTCGTTTTTGATTAAAAATGACAAAGGAATTATTGTAGGTACACGTTTTACAGTTTATGCCCCTAATGCGAAAATGGTGAGTGTCGTTGGGGAATTTAATGGCTGGAACAATGATTCTCATCACTTAGAAAAGATTGATGAGAATGGGGTTTGGAGTATTACCATTCCTTGGAACTTGGAATGGGCTGCTTATAAGTATTGTATTGATACAGGATCGAGTTTATTGTATAAAGCAGATCCTTACGCAACGTTTGCCGAAGAAAGACCAAATACTGCGTCAAAAGTCTATGATATTGATGGATATGAATGGAATGATGCTGAATGGTTTCATACTAAAAAAAAGGTTTATGACCAACCTTTGATTATTTATGAACTACATTTAGGAAGTTGGCGAAGAAAATATGGTATGTTTTTTAAGTTTAATGAGATTGTTGAGCAATTGATAAAACACCTAAAAGAACAAAATTATACACATGTTGAATTGATGCCTATTTATGAACATCCATTGGATGATTCATGGGGGTATCAAGGGACAGGGTATTATGCCGCTACATCGCGTTATGGGGTTCCTAAAGACTTAATGTATATGATTGATCGACTTCACCAAGAAGGTTTCGGTGTTATTATGGACTGGGTTCCAGGGCATATTTGTAAAGACGCTCATGGGCTTTATTTCTTTGATGGTTCACCTCTTTACGAATATGATGAAAAATGGAAACGTGAAAATGAAGTATGGGGAACCGCAAATCTAGATTTATCTAAAGGAATTACGAGAAGCTTTTTAATATCTAATGCTTTATTTTGGATGGAGTATTTTCATGTGGATGGGTTTAGAGTGGATGCAGTATCTAACATTATTTACTATTTAGGTGACCCTAGAAATGGAACCAACACTGGGGCGATTGAATTTTTAAGAGAATTATCAAGAAATATTTTTAAAAAAGATGACCGAGTTTTATTAATGGCAGAAGACTCAACTGCACATCCTGGTGTTACTAAACCAGTTGATGACGGTGGATTAGGGTTTAACTATAAATGGAATATGGGTTTTATGAATGACGTTTTACGTTATTTTAAGAAGGATCCTATTTATAGAAAATGGCATCATGAGGATATAACATTCGGATTAACCTATGCTTTTAGTGAACAATTTGTCTTACCGTTTAGCCATGATGAAGTTGTTCATGGAAAAGGAACACTGCTTACCAGGATGCCAGGAGATTACTGGCAGAAATTTGCCAATTATAGAGCCTTAATTGGTTTATGGGCAACCCATCCAGGCAAAAAATTACTTTTTATGGGCCAAGAATTTGCTCATTTTGCGGAATGGGATGTTAATAAGGATTTAGATTGGAATTTATTCCAGTTTGAGAGTCATTCTAAGGCGAACGTATTTGTTAGAGACATGTTGTGGCTCGTTAAAAGTGAAAAAGCATTATATGAAAAAGACCATGATTCAAGTGGATTTAACTGGATTGATTCTACGAATGCGGAACAATCTATTTTCTCATTTTTAAGATACGCTGGTGACGGTTCGTTTGTTGTGGTAGTATTAAACCTAACCCCTAATGTTTATCACGGGTTTGAATTAGGAGTCCCAGAAAAAGGTAAATATATCGAAATTATGAATAGTGATCTTTCTAAATATGGAGGGTCTAATCAATACAATGGTGAGCCACTCTTTAGTTCTGATGAAACTAGACATAATCAACCCTATCACGTCAAGATGCTTGTAAGTCCGCTATCGGTAACGATTTTAAAGTTAAGCAACAACTAAAATGAAATCGGTTGCACGTCCTAGTAAACCGATGTGATAGTATTTTGTATGATATAATAAGTTGGTTTAAAAAAGGAGAATGCAAAATGAATTACTTTAAAGATAAAGAAACATTTAAAAAGAAATTTAAAAATAGAGTTGAAATGACTTATGCGATTCCGTTTGAAAAATCTAATAGTTATCAACAATATGTTGCTTTAGGTGAACTTGTTAAAGAGTATATCGCTTATGATTGGATTGAAACCAATAATAAAGTAAGCGACAAACGTCAAGTATACTATTTTTCAATGGAATTTTTGATGGGACGCATGATCACAAACAACTTAATGAATGCTGGGCTTTATGATGTGACAAAAGAAGCTTTTGAAGATTTAGGCTTAGATATTAATGAAATTGAACATATGGAATCAGATGCCGGTTTAGGAAACGGGGGATTAGGAAGATTAGCTGCTTGCTTCTTGGATAGTGCTGCTGCTTTAAAAATGCCTGTTCATGGAAACTGTATTAGATACCGATATGGATTCTTTAAACAATCTATTGAAAATGGATACCAAGTTGAATACCCAGATCATTGGTTAAAAGATATTCATGTTTGGGAAGTTAGACGTCAAGAAGAATCGGTTGAAGTACCTTTTTATGGTCATATTGAAATAGAAGTCGATTCAAATGGTAAACTTAGAGTTAATCATAAGAACGCTGAGTATGTTAAGGCTGTCCCTTATGATGTGCCGATTATTGGCTATAATAATGGTGTTGTCAATACCTTAAGATTATGGAATACAGAACCGTCTGATAAATACCATAATATGGGGGGCACGTTTGAATATCATAAAAAATTAAGACAAATCAGTGAAATGTTGTACCCTAACGATGATACAGATGAAGGTAAAATATTAAGGCTTAAACAACAGTATCTGTTTTCTGCAGCAGGTGTGAATGCTATATTAAGAAAACACAAGGCTGAATTTGGGACTTTAAAGAACTTAGATAAATATGCTGTTTTTCATATTAATGATACACACCCAACGCTTATTATACCTGAATTAATGCGCGTTTTAGTGGATGAAGAACGTTTCGAATGGGAAGATGCCTGGAAGATCACTAAGAACTGTGTTGCTTACACAAACCACACTATATTAGCGGAAGCCTTAGAAAAGTGGCCAATACGCTTATTCCAACCTTTACTACCAAGAATTTATACCATCACAGAAGAAATTCACCGCCGTTTTGAAATTGAAGTTAAAGAAAAATATGGTGAACACGCTTCTGAAGTATATGAAATGAGTATCTTAAAAGATGGTCAAATTCATATGGCTAATTTAGCAATTGTGGGATCATTTAGTGTTAATGGAGTAGCTGCCCTTCATACAGATATCTTAAAGAGCATTACTATGAAAACATTTAATGATTTTTACCCACATAAGTTTAACAATAAAACGAACGGTATTACCCATAGAAGATGGTTATTACAATCCAATCCAGAGTTAGTTAGCCTTCTAAATGATACGATTGGGTCTGATTGGATTAGAAAGCCTGAACAATTAGAAAAAGTATTAAAATATAAAGATGATAAGAATTTCAAAAAACGTTATGAAGATATGAAACTAGCAAGAAAAACGCATTTAGCTGGCATGATTGAGCGCCAAATAGGTGTTAAGCTTGATCCTCATAGTATTTTTGATATTCATGTAAAAAGATTACACGAATATAAACGTCAATTAATGAATGCCTTACATATTATGTATCTTTATAATGAGCTAAAAGAAAATCCAGAGTTAAGACGTAATTTCCACCCTCAATCATTTATCTTTGGCGCTAAAAGTGCACCGACATATTATTTTGCAAAGAAAATCATTAAATTAATTAACACGATTCAAGATAAAGTTAATAATGATCCAGAAATTTCTAAGTTCATTAAAGTTGCCTTTGTAGAAGATTATAATGTTACTTATGCAGAATCTATTATGCCTGCAGCAGACATATCTGAACAAATCTCTACCGCTTCAAAAGAGGCTTCAGGAACCGGTAATATGAAATTTATGATGAATGGTGCCATCACCCTAGGAACAATGGATGGGGCTAACGTAGAAATTCATGATTTAGTTGGTAAAAACAATATCATAATCTTTGGTTTATCAGCCAAAGAAGTGACTGAGTTTGAAAATAATAATAACTATAATCCAATGGAAATCTACAACAATAACCCTAAACTCAGAAGAGTTATTGATCAGTTAACCAATGGTTTCTTTGAAAAAGTTAACAAAAATGAGTTTGAAGAAATTAAAAAGAGTCTCCTTGAAAGAGATCAATACTTCATCTTAAAAGATTTTGACTCCTATAAAAATGCTCAAGCAAAAGCCAATACAGCTTACCAAGATAGAGAAACATGGATTGAAAAGACCATTATCAATACTGCTAAATCAGGATTCTTCTCAACCGATAGAACAATTAGTGAATACAACAAAGATATTTGGAAGTTAAAAGAACTTAAATAGAAAAAAGACGCTAGCTAGCGTCTTTTTTCAAATATTCATCTAAATAAAGAATTAATCCATTTTCGTGGTTATCATATTCCGTTATCGCATCGGCAGCTTGTTTTGTTTCTTCAACGGCATTTTTCATGGCTACACCATGATATGCTACTTTTAAGAGTTCAACATCATTAAGACCATCTCCAAAAGTAATGATATTTTCCCGAGGAATCCCTAAATAGGAAGCAACATGCAAAATTGCATCTCCTTTAGAGGCTCTTTTTTGATAGACTTCATAAACTGCATTATTCATATCTTTACCCCAACTTCTAAATGTTAGTAAGCCTTCTGTTTCAGTTTCTAAGAAGGATTCAAAAGGGAGGTCAAATGGTCTTCTAATCGCCATCATTATGCCATATGGTTCAGGTAAACCTGGTTTATCAAAAGGTGTTTCTGTTACCAAGGTATCATGATTTAAATGATATAAGAAACTTAAGCGTTCTTGAGGTCTAAAAACAAAAAGTTCATCATCTACACTATAAAAAGCTGTTTCAATGTACGCTTTGGAAAATTTAAATATTTTATCAATAATTGATTTCTTTATTTTTAAATAAACCGGCTTAAACAAAGGATCGTTTGCCTTATAAATTGAACTACCATTATCGCAAATAAGAGGTGTATCCAAGCCTAATTCATCATAAAATTCACGACAACCACGATAGGGCCTTCCAGTCGCAATAACAACTTTATGACCTTGTTGGATAACATGTTTTAAATAAGCTAGTGTCTCTTTTGAGATTTCTGAGGAAGCATTTAAAGTCGTTCCATCTAAATCGATTCCAATTAAGTATTTTTTCATTTAATCACCTTATTCATTATCACATACTTTCCATTATTTTTCAATGTTTAGAAGTAAAGATATCGGAAAGATATTCCAGTTATATTTTTTTACCATTTTTGGTATAATAGAGGAAAGGAGATAGCTCATGTGGACTGATTTTTTAGATTGGAAATATTTAGTAGTCTTTTTATCGGGTATTTTTTTTGGGTTTCTCTTTTTATCATTGGTATATGTATACAGTGTAATTGTGTCACTAAACCGAAAAAATAAACGATCAAAAAAAACCACACTTGAAATTGATCAATTAGAAATACAAATGTTGATAGATGATGCCAAAACAATATTAAAAGATAAAGAAGTAAGAAAAGAAATAGGGTTAGTTCCTCATCTGAAAACAACCGTCATTGATTTAACAACTGATATTTCAAAGAAGTATTACCCTACTAGTAAATATCCATTACTAGAACTTACTTTAGATGAAACCTTAAAACTTACACACTATATTTCAAATCGAGTTGATGAGTTAATGCAGGCGAAGATTCTAACGATGTTTCGCAATAGAACCTTAGCTCAAATTAAAAGCTTATATGATACAAAAGCTAAAATTAATGATACGAAAGTCGTAAAAGTGGCAGGCGACCTAAAGACAAAAAAAATTAGTAAAACCATCTCAGGTGCATTAAATGCTTTAAACCCTGCTTATTGGATTAAAAAAGTTACTGTTGATAAACTAACTGAACTAGTGATTATGAAAATCTGTCTTGCGATTGTTCAAATAGTTGGTGAAGAAACTTATAAAATATATTCAAAAAGTGTTTTTAGAACCCCTGAAGAAGAATTTAATATTGATGAATTATATGAAGAAATTAAAAAAGGAGAGATATCGTGAGTCTATTTAACCGAACACCGATAGTTCCACCAAAACCTAAACAAGAAGATACGTTTAAAATTCCTCAGTTTGTAAAAATTGAAGGCTTAAAAACCAATCAAAAAACAAAATATAAACCGACAGAATATATCTCGCCGATTTTTGGATTAGCAGTAAAAGATGTTACTGTTGCTCCACATGTTAATAAAGATACTGGAGACGTTGCCAAGAAGTTTGACTTTATTAGAGAAAATCCGATTGAAGACAGACAAACCTATCGTGAGTTTAAGTCAGTGATTATTGATAATGAAGTACGTAAAGAGGTGTTTGGAGAAAGTGCAGTTATAGACAACACTAGAAAATATGTTGATCCAAGAAAAAAAGAGCCTTCAATCGAAGTCCCTTATACAGGTAAAAGCGAAATGCCTACTTTTGATAAAGTAAAGATTCCTTTAAGTGATGAAAAGTTGCGTTTTGAAGAAACTAAACCGGCCTATAAATCACCTTTAGATGAACTATTCACGAAAGATGAACCGGTCATAGATATGCCTGTTGTTACAGCGGAAGAGAAAGAAAAACCAACATTAATGAGGCGCTTTAATACAGGTGAAACACCTAAAGTATCTTATATTAAACCTAAATCTGAAGCGGTTGAATCATATGAACCGACGCCTTTAGAAGAACAAACCCCAACTGAAGTTACCGCAAAACCAATGCCTACTAGAAAACCTAGAGCAGTTTATAAGTTTCCTACACCTGATATGTTTTCAAAGGTAGAACGCGACCAAAATGCTAGACCGGAATGGTTGATTGAACAAGAAGCTAAAGTAAATGAAACTTTAGCCCAATTTGGCGTTCAAGGTAAAGTTCATAAAATTATTAAAGGACCTACGGTTACTCGTCATGAAATCGAATTAGAACCAGGTGTTAACGTTAAAGCAGTTAAGAATATTGAAGATAACTTAATGATGAACCTTGCGGCTAAGAGTTTAAGAATTGAAGCACCAATTCCAGGGAAACCATTTGTAGGATTAGAGTTACCAAACGGACAAGCAGAAATAGTTGCTTTTGGTAATGTTGTTTCTGATTTGGAGTTTATTAATGATAAAACACACCCTTTAAAGATTGCTTTAGGGGTTGATATTGATGGCAACAATATTTTCTCAGACATCAAGAAAATGCCACACGGTCTTATCGCTGGTGCGACTAACAGTGGTAAATCAGTTTGTGTGAACACAATTATTATGAGCTTATTGATGAAAAACCATCCAGATGATTTAAAGTTTATTTTAATTGACCCAAAAATGGTAGAGTTATCGATTTATAATGAGATACCTCATTTAGCAACGCCGGTAATCACCGATGCAAAAATGGCTGCCACAGCGCTAAATTGGGCTTGTGAAGAGATGGATAAACGTTTCTTACGATTTGCTCAATCAAGAACCAAAGACTTAGACAGTTATAATGAAAAAGCGGAAACAGATTATAGTTTAGAGAAAATGCCTTATATAGTGATTATCATTGATGAATTAGCAGATTTAATGATGGTTAGTGGTAGTGAAGTTGAAAATTCAATTCAAAGATTAACACAAAAAGCTAGAGCAGCTGGAATTCATTTATTAGTTGCTACACAAAGACCAACCACTGACGTTGTTAAAGGTACTATTAAAGCAAATATTCCAACAAGAATTGCCTTTAGGGTGTCTTCATTTACAGACTCAACCACCATTTTAGATGGTATGGGTGCGGAACAACTATTAGGTCGAGGAGATATGTTATACAAAGCAGCAGAAAGACCAATTCGACTTCAAGGGGCATTCTTGAAAGACTCTGAGATTGAAGCTGTAACAGACTTTATAAGAGACCAGATGGAACCGCATTATCTAATTGATCATGATGGATTACAAAATTTCTCAATTAAGAAAGAAACAATTGAGGCAGATGACTTATTACTTCCAGTTGCACAATTTGTTGTTCAAGAACAAAACGCTTCTATAAATGCGATTCAAAAACAATTTGGTATTGGGTTTAACCGAGCTCAAAAGTTAGTTGAAACCCTAGAAGCTCAAGGTATTGTATCAGCCAATGAAGGCACGAAAGCACGACAAGTCCTCGTTACCGAAAGAGAACTGGAGAATATGATTAATGAAAATTAAAGAAGCTCAAGCAATATTAAACAATAGTGAGATTGAAGAAACAATCCAAGATGAAGCTTTAGAACGAATCGAAAAAAGTATTATTGTTAAACTAGTGGTTGTGTTTATAACTGGGGTAGTGTTATTGGTTCTAACCACTGTATTTTTAGCTAATAATATGGCTCGGTTTTCTACCGAAAGCGGGATCATCATTCTGCTAAGTTTGTTAATCTTTGCAACATTTATCAGTCTAGCATTTTTGGCATACCATTTATTAGGAAAAGTTGAAAAAATTTATTTGGTTAAGAGTTATAAATTCTATGATTTTTTCCAATTTGTTGTTCTTGCAATTATTCTCATTTTATTTGCACAAACTTTCTTCATTAAAACTGCAGATGTGTCAGGCAGTTCAATGGAACCAACCTTACACGATGGAGATAAGGTGTTTGTTTGGCAATTGAATTTATCAATCGATAGAGAAGAGATAGTTGTTATGAATGCTGAAAAATACCCAAATATAAATCCAATAACTTTTGAAATACCTTTAAATGGATTACAAAATCCAATTTCAGAAAAATATTATGTTAAAAGAGTCTGGGGATTACCCGGTGATTCAATAACTTATATTGATTTTGATAATTATACCGAATTATATGTAGAAGATACTTTGATTCAAACGATTACCAATAGTAGTTATCGTTCAATTATGAAGCATTTAATTGAAGAAGTTAGTTATGTTATTCCTCAAAATAAATACTTGTTGTTAGGAGACAATATTCAATTTTCAAAAGACTCAAGAAGTTTTGGGTTTGTTGATGAAAACGATATTTTAGGCTCTGTCCATGTTAGATTATTGAAATGGCCGTGGTTATTATCATGATACAATGGTACCCTGGCCATATGGCCAAAACAAAAAAAGAAGTTAAAGAGGCAATAAAAAAGGTAGATATCGTCTACCTTCTTTTAGATTCTAGAGCCCCATTAAGTTCATTAAATCCGGATCTTGAATCTATAATAGGAAATAAACCAACATTGTATTTATTTAATAAATCCAGTTTAGCAGACATCACCACTTTAAAAGAAGTGATTAGGTCTGAAAAATTTGAAGAATATATTATTATTGATGCATTAAAGAGAACCAACTTAAAACAAATAAAACTAAAAACTCTAGAAATGTTAGCCCCAATGATTGAAAAGAAAAAATCGAAAGGGTATCAAAAAGTTAGTGTTAAAGCGATGATAGTAGGAATACCCAATGTTGGTAAATCAACACTAATCAACGCGATTACCAATAAGAAAATTGCAGGAACCAATCCTAAACCAGGATTTACTAAGCAATTACATTGGGTGTATTTAGATGATGACATTCACTTACTTGATACACCTGGTGTTTTGTGGCCAAAGTTCGAAAATGAGCAAGTGGGATATCATCTTGCGTTATCAGGGGCGATAAAAGAAACGTTATTACCTAATGAAAAACTAGCCTATTACGCTGTTGAATTTATGGAGAAATATTACCCAAATAGATTAAAAGAGTTTTATCAAGTTGAATTTGATGACAAAACAGCATTCTTTAATAACTTGGCAATAAAACGAGGTTATTTACTTGAACAAGGAAAACCAAATATTGAACAAAGTTTCTTAACGCTTTTAGATGATATAAAAAAGGGATTACTTGGAGGGGTTTGTTTTGACAGACCTATATGAATTTGAAAATAAATTACAAGGTGCAGGATTTAAATATATCTGTGGGGTTGATGAAGCTGGTAGAGGTCCATTAGCAGG
>JAQUCY010000039.1 GCA_028685975.1 Acholeplasmataceae bacterium
TTTAATACATTAATTTCAATAAAGCACTTAAGTGGTTTATCGCGATATGTTTGAATCATTTTCGCTAACTTAATAGAATCAAGTGAGTGAAGATAATCTATTTCATTAATAATACTCTTAACTTTATTGGACTGAAGGTGACCAATAACATGCCAAGTGATGTTTAAATCTTTTAGGGCCTGTTTCTTCTTTATAAGTGCATCAGTTCTATTTTCGCCAAAATCAGTAACACCTAAATGGAATAATTCACGAATACTCTCTGCTTCAATATATTTTGAAGCACAGATAATCTTTGCCTTTGATTTCCCTAGTGTATTTTTGATTTCAGATAAATTTTGATCAAAATTAGACATTAAACCTGAATAGCATGACATCGCCATCTTTGACTTTATAGTCTTTGCCTTCAAGACGAACCTTGCCAGCCTCCTTGCTCTTTTGATGTGACCCATATTTTTCCAAATCACTAAAACTAACCGTTTCAGCTCTTATAAAGCCTCTTTCAAAATCACTATGAATGATGCCTGCACATTGGGGGGCTGTCATCCCTGTTTTAAATGTCCAAGCTCTTGTTTCATCCTCACCAGTGGTGAAATAGGTTTCTAATCCTAATGTGTGATAAGTAATTCTGATTAAATAATCTAGACTTGATTCAGTAATTCCTAAATCTTCCATAAATATTTTTTGATCTTCTTCCTCTAAACCAGCTAATTCTTGTTCAAACTTTGCACAAATAGGGACAACTTCACATTTATCAATTTCTGCTTGTTTTAGAACGCTTTGATATAATGGATCATTAGCTAGATTTTTAAAAGATGATTCATCTAAGTTAGCAACATACAACATTGGTTTTTGACTTAAAAAATTATAAGATTTAATAACCCTTTCTTCTTCTTTGTCTAATTCCATCAAACGAATTGGGATATCATTAGTTAATGCTTCCTCAATTTTTTTTAATGTATCGTATTCTAATTTGTCATCGGACGCACCACCGACTAGTGCTTTTTTTTCTAATTTTGGTATACGTTTTGTAACAGAATCTAAATCAGCATAATTAAGTTCAAGTTGAACAGTAATAATATCATTAATTGGATCAATTTTATTATTCACGTGCATGACATTTTCATCATGAAAACAACGAATAACATGACAAATAGCATCTGTATCTCTTATTGATCCTAAAAATTGATTGCCTAAACCTTCTCCTTGAGATGATCCACTAACTAAACCAGGGATATCAACAAACTCAACGGTTGTTGGAACAATTTTTTTAGATTTATGCATTGTTGCAAGCACATCTAGTCGTCTATCAGGTAAACTTACCGTCCCGAAATTTGCTTCAGTTGTCGCAAACATATAATTGCCACTCATGACATTACTTTTCGTTAGTGTATTAAATAATGTAGATTTACCTACGTTTGGCAAACCTACTATTCCAGCATGTAACATAAAATATCCTCCTACATAAAAAAAGGCTTAAAGCCCTTTTATTGTTTTTTATTTAACCAACTTGGTAAGCTACTCTTTCTTTGTGTTTTTTCTTCTACTGGTCTTTCGTATTCAGCTTTAATTTCAAACCCCGTTGGAGTAATCATAACCTGTTCATCGGTTGTTTTCTTAAATATTTGGGTTGCAAAATCATCTATGGAGTCTTTTGCTTTTAACTCATAACCTGTCGCAATTACTGTGACAATGAGTTCATCGGATAAATCTTGGTTTAATGTTGTACCGTAAATGATATTCAATTCTGAATCGCTTGCGTTTCTGATTTCATCTAGGGCTTGACTGATTTCAAATAACGTTACACTAGTAGATGAAGTGACATTTACAATAGCATCTGTAGCACCATCAATAGATACTTCTAATAGTTTGGAATGAATCGCTTTTCTGGCTGCCTCAATCGCTCTATTTTCACCACTGGCGATACCAATCCCCATTAAGGCGGTACCTTTATTTTCCATAACCGTTCTAACATCCGCAAAATCCACGTTAATTAATCCTGGAACTGCGATAATTTCTGCTATGCCTTGAACCCCTTGCCGTAAGACATTATCTGCTTCTCTAAAAGCATCTAGCATTTGAGTGTTTGGTTCTATAATAGACAATAGTCTTTCGTTAGGTATGACGATTAATGTATCAACGTGTTGTTTTAATTCTTCAAGACCACTGATTGCAGCTTGAGTTCTATTAGGGCCTTCAAAAGCAAACGGTTTTGTAACAATACCAATAGTTAAACAGCCAAGTTCTTTAGAAAGTCGTGCAATAACTGGTGCTGCACCTGTACCTGTGCCTCCACCCATACCAGCCGTAATAAAAACCATATCTGCATCAGATAACAGTGCTCTTATTTCATCTTCAGATTCTAAAGCTGCTTTTTTTCCAACATCTGGTTTTGCACCAGCCCCTAAGCCTCGAGTTAAATGTTTACCTATTTGAAGTCTTGTTTCCGCTTTGGATACTCTTAAAACTTGGGCATCGGTATTTATCGCAACAAATTGTACACCTTTAACATCATTTTCAATCATTCGGTTAACAGCGTTACCACCGCCACCACCCACGCCTATGACTTTGATTATTGGTTTTTGATTGAAACCATCATTTTCTCCAAATACCATACGATCCCTCCTAAATTATTAATAAATGATATATATTAAGTATACACTAATTCAATTTTAAAATAAAGCCATTTCAGGTTATTTCACTTTGTCTTTTTGATGGTAATATGATTTGTAAAATTCTTCTTTAAAATCAAGTAATCTATCCTCTTTAATCGCTTGTCGAATTTGTGCCGTTAAATGTTTTAAAAATAACAAATTTTGATAAGTTAATATACGATAACCTAACATTTCATCGGCTTTAAATAGGTGTCTTAAATAACTTTTAGAATATTTACTAATCGGACTATCTAAACCAGGATCCAATGGGCTCAAATCTTCTTCAAAACGTTTATTTTTAATTTGAATACTACCTTTAGTAGTCATTGCTGTTCCATGTCGAGCGTTTCTAGTCGGATAGACACAATCAAACATATCAATCCCATTAATCACACCGTTAATCAAATCATCTGGTGCCCCAACACCCATTAAATATCTTGGTTTATCCTGTGGCATTAAAGGGTTTAAATAAGCTAACATTTCCGTCATTTCTTCTTTAGTTTCACCAACCGATAATCCTCCAATTGAATACCCAGGGAAACCAATTTCAGTGGTAAGTTTGACACTAAGTTTTCTTAATTCTTTATCTAAACCACCTTGAACTATACCAAATAGCGCTTGATCAGTTTTATGTGCTTCTTTACCTCTTTTAGCCCATCTAGCTGTCCTTAAAACACTATCTTTCATATATTCATATGATGCATCTACTGGTGGGCATTCATCAAAGCTCATAATGATATCAGCCCCTAAATCTTCTTGAATTTTGATAGCTTTTTCAGGTGATAAAAATAGCAAATCACCATTTTTAGGATTCCTAAACTCGACCCCTTCTTCGGATATTTTCCTTAAATCACTTAAACTAAAGACTTGAAATCCACCAGAGTCAGTTAAAAGAGCACCCTTCCATTTCATAAATTCTCTAATACCCCCGTGTTTTTTAATTATTTTTTCACCGGGTTGTAGCCATAAATGATAAGTGTTTCCTAAAATTAAACCATCACTCACTTCTTTAATTTCTTGTGGATTTAAAGTTTTGACGGTTGCTTGTGTACCAACAGGCATAAAAATAGGTGTTTCAAAACTACCATGTGGGGTGTGTAATATCCCATATCTTGCGCCTGATTGTTTACATATATGTTTAAGTTCAAATGATATTGCCATAGTTTTTACCTCTTGTAATAATTATTTTAAAGTGTTATAATTCACCCGGTTTTAAACCCGCTGTACTAGAACACCAGCGAAAACAAAACAAGGAGAATTAAAAATGAAAAATTTTAATGTTTTAGATTTAAGTAGACAAGCCATTATCGCGGCTATCTACGTTGTGTTAGTATTCGCATTCCAATGGATAAGTTTTGGTGATATCCAATTTAGAATTGCTGAATTATTGTTACTATTGGTCTTTTTTGATAAAAAGAGTCTGGTTGGATTAACATTAGGCGTTGTGATTGCTAACTTATTTAGTCCCATGTTAGCCTATGATATGACATTCGGGGTTGCAGCAACTTTATTAACTTTAGCCTCTCTGATTTTACTAAGAAAATGGCCTTATATTGCCTTGTTAATGCCTGCACTGTTTAACGGATTACTAGTTGGATATTCACTCTATTTAGCATTTGATTTACCATTTGTAGCAAGTGTTATATCAGTAGCAATCGGTGAATTTACCGTTACCTATGTAATCGGCTTACCTTTATACTATATCTTAAAGAAAATCCATTTTGAAACCATATACTTTCAAGAATCCGAATTAAAGAAATAGCTGAGAGCTATTTTTTTATTTTTTTGTGGGCTGAAGCCATGGGATATAAATGTAAAGATTGTTCTTCTACTAAGACATACTCACCACTATTAACTTCACATAAGCCAAAATGAACATCCATGTGCCAAACGAGATGTGTAAAAACATGTTTATAAGATTTTGTTTTATGGATGTTTAATACTTGAATCCCCATACTATCCAACTCGTCAATCGCATAATTTAGATTTTCACTATTAACTTGAGGGTATAAATAAAGTCCATTTAAAAGGGTTTCAGTTTGACGTTTTAAGAGAAGTCTTCCTTTTAAATCTTTCAAAATAAATGTCTGCATAATAATTTCTTTTTTATCTTTAGCTTTTGATTTATAGGGAATCAAATCAGTGACGCTATTATTATAGGCAAAACAATTTTCTTTAATCGGACAGCCAAGACAGTTGGGTTTTGTTTTAGAACATAGGGTTGCTCCAAGTTCAATTAAACCCTCAGTAAAACTGCGTGTTGGATGATCAATTAAATCTGATAAATATAGTTTTATATAATTTTTTGTTTCTGGAAGATTAATATCTTCCTTAATACCTAAATAACGGCTCATTACTCTTAATACATTACCATCTACAGCAACAGTTAGTTTTTCAAAAGCAATGGATAAAATAGCACTGGCAGTATAATCGCCAATGCCTTTTAGTTTTATGAGATCTTGATAGGTGCTTGGAATTTTACCTTGATACTTTTCAACAATAGTTAAAGCAGTTTCTTTAAGGTTTTTTGCTCGGCTATAATAACCTAATCCTTCCCATAATTTATATAATGTATCATCTTCTACATTTGCTAAATCATAAACGGTCGGTAGTGCTTTAATAAATCTTTCATAATATGGAATTACTGTTACAGCTTGAGTTTGTTGTAACATGACTTCAGATATCCAGATTAAATAAGGATCATCAGTGTTACGCCAAGGTAAATTTCTTTTATTCATCTCAAACCATTTGATTAATTTATTCGAAAAATGATTCATCAATTTCTACTTCTCTAATTCCGCAATGTTCAATCGTGTCAAATATATGGGTGAAAGTTGTCATAACCATCCCATGACAGACAACGATGATTTTATTATACTTACCTATATAAGGTTTTAGTGCTTCATGGGTACGTCTTTTTAGTTCATCGTAAGTTTCCCAATCAGTTATCTTTTTTTTAGTATCTTTGCCTTCATTATTCATGAAATCGTTATAAGCATTAGAAACATCTTGTTTGGTTCTAAATGATTTGTCCGGCATCCATTCATGTAAGTCATTTTCAACTGTTAATTCGAGGTTTCTTAATCTACTTATGATTGCTGCTGTTTGTAATGCTCTTGTATAAGGGGATGAAACGATTAATTCAGCATCATCTAGTCTAAAAGAACTTGAAACATTAATAGCTTGCTTAACGCCTCTACCGGTTAGTTTACCTAAATCATAACCTTGACCAATATATCCACGTTTAATGACTTCGTCATAACGCGGTTCGCCGTGACGGATTAAAACAACTTTCATCTTGCAAGTGATCCCATTGGGTCCCAAGGCTTTAGAACAACTGGTTTACTGTTATAAATTTCTAATTCATTTTTAGTTAAATATTTTTTATGAACTACACCTTGGTAAACATGTTCTAAAAACCAAGTATTTCTCATTAAATAATAACCTTTGGAAGCTTTGTCATCACCCCAAGAATTTTCAATCTTCCATTTAGTCGGCTTGCCATTTTCTAAATTAACACCAGTAATAACCATCGCATGGTTCATCGCCCCTTGTAAATAATCTAGTCTCGTTTCTTTGCTCATTCTAAAACTCATGTCAAACGCACTATCAAAATCATATGCAGTATCATCCCAAATACCACTTTGACGATCCCCATAAAAGGCAACATCAGAACCAAACCAAACAACTTCATTATCCTTTAATTGGGCCAAAATGAGTTCTTCTAAACGTGTCATTTCTACATTTAGGTGATTAATGTTTT
The DNA here is from genome assembly GCA_028685975.1 of Acholeplasmataceae bacterium. GTDB lineage: Bacteria > Bacillota_I > Bacilli_A > Acholeplasmatales > UBA5453 > UBA5409. Next base: position 6,415 of record JAQUCY010000039.1, read on the forward strand.
TACCTCCAACCACATTATTTAAATATTCAATCGTATAGTTCTTATTGAATGGTTTGTCTTTGGTTGGAGAATTAATAATCGAAACATAATCTTCTAAGTTATGATTTAATGCTTTATAAAAATCTAATGGGGTTTGATTCTTAAGAAGATAATATTTTTTCTCTTTATCCACATATTCAAAATCAAAAGACTTAGGTGGTATACCTAATGTGGTTACTAAAAAATCATAAAGCCTTGCTAGTATATCTTCTTTTAATGATTTTATTTCGTCTAGCTTACCTACTTGATATAATTCTCTAGCGGTATAGGCATATTTCCTAAGTTGAATATTGATTAGACGGTTCATATAAGCAGAGTTTGAGGATGAATGGGTTTCTGGCATCGCCTCTTTTATAACAATACCATATTTATTAATCAAATTTACAAACATGTCCCATTGTCCACCATCTTGAATTCCTTGAGCAAGTAGATGTTTTAGTGTTCGATCATCTTGATCACAATCTAAAAAATCATCTATGGCTTCAATAAAAAAATTAATCTTTTCATATTTGTCATAGAAGGCTAGATAGTTTTGAGAAAATTCAATATTAGAAACATTATATTTTTTTGCTGCAACTTCTCTTAATACATTTAAACCTGCAAATATCCAACATCTACCACTTGATTTTTGATTTGTGACAGGTAATGTTTCTAAATCGATAGAAAACTTATAATTAGTTTCTAATTGAGATTCAGATACATAGGCAATGTCCATTAAAGGATTTTTTGCTAGAGCACGTCTTAAGACCTTCTGAACTGGATTGTCAGTGTAAGACTTTTCTAATCCTTGGAGTTTTTCTTTTGTAATTGGCTTCATTATTTAGCCTCCTTTATCTTATTTAAATGGCGCTCCGGAAAGGAATCGAACCCTCAACCGTTACCTTAGGACGGTACTGCTCTATCCGTTGAGCTACCGGAGCATTTATACTTCTCTTATTCTATCATTTTTTTTACTATCTAACAAGCAACTATGAAAAAAAAGGCTTTAAATTCAAGCCTTATTTGATATCGATTATACGAACAGTGTTAGTTGATCCATGTTGTTGAGCAAACCCTGAGGTAATAATTATTTTATCATTTGGTTTTAATCCCAGTTCTTTAGCTACTTCAACGGCAATTCTATCATAACTTAAAAAGTCTGAATAGTCTGTTCGAAGGACTGGAACAACCCCCCAATAATAAGATAGTTTTCTACATGTTTTTTCACGGTTACTAATTGCAATAATGGGAACATTTGGTCTAAACTTACATAAACGCCTTGGTGTCCCACCAGTTTCTGTAAACGCAACAACCGCTTTTACATCTGGTAATGTTAAACAAATTTGGCTAACACTCATTCCGATAGCATCATTGACTGTAGATTGTGAAGAAGCGATTGCTTTATCTAATCTATCTTCATAGTTAATAATAGGTTCAATAGCTTTTGAAATGATATCCATGGTTAAGACAGATTCTACTGGATATTCTCCCATTGCAGATTCGCCACTTAACATAATAGAATCAGAACCATCTAACACGGCATTAGCAACGTCGGAAGCTTCTGCTCTTGTTGGTCTAGGTGAAGCAATCATTGATTCTAGCATATGGGTAGCAGTTATGACTGGTTTACCCATTTCATTTGCCTTCTTTATCATATGCTTTTGATAAACCGGAACCATTTGTGTAGATACTTCAACCCCTAAATCTCCACGCGCAACCATGATGCCGTCTGATACTTCTAAGATTTCATCAATCGCATCTACAGCTTCTTGAGACTCGATTTTTGAAATAATTTCAATATTACTTCCATTTAAGAAATTCAGAATTGATCGAATTGATTTAACATCTTCTGGTGTTCTAACAAATGATAAAGCTATCATATCAACATCCATTTGAACTGCAAAGGCAATGTCTTCAGAGTCTTTTTTACTTACGAATGGCATAGATACATGAACACTTGGTGTATTTACACCTTTTTTATCTTTAATTTTACCGTTATTCATTACTTCAGTAACCAAATAACTGTTTTTGTTTTCTAATACATTTAGTCTCACTTTACCATCATCAATAAGAAGATAGTCACCCATAGTAACATCATCAAATAATTCTGGAACAGTGATATGAAATCCTTCTTTAGTGCCTAAAATATCCTCTTTATAAATTTTAACAATGTCACCTTTTTTATAGTCAACACCACCATTTTCAAACTTACCAGTTCTTATTTCAGGTCCTTTAGTATCAGCTAAAATACCTACATGTTTTCCAAGTTTTTTAGCAACTTCTCTGACCATGTTAATTCTATTTGTATGTTCTTCTTTAGTGCCGTGTGAAAAGTTTAATCTAGCCACATTCATACCTGCTAAGATCATTTTTTCAATCATTTCAGGACTGTCAATAGCCGGCCCAATAGTACATACTATTTTTGTTTTTCTAACCATAGTTATTCCTCATTTCATTCAATGGTATTGTATCACGATTACATTGTTATTACAAGAAATGGGAAGCGCTTAACTAGAAAAAAAAGATAATCACGAGGATTATCTTCAGTTGTTTAAATCTTTGAGTAAATTTTGTAACGTATCGTATGCGTTACCTAAATACAAATGCAAGCCTGTTTTTCTATTATAAATAGGGTTTGGTACACCAGAATAACCAGGGTTCAAATCATAGTTGAAAATGAATATTTCTCTAGCTTGATCCACATTTAAAATCGGCATTCCACAAATAGGTGTATCAGCATTAGTTCTCGCAGCAGGATTTAAGACATCGTTAGCTCCTATAACTAAGACAACGTCAGTTGTTTTAAAATCGTCATTAATATTATCCATTTCATACAAGTTATCATAATCAACATCAACTTCTGCTAATAAAACATTCATATGACCGGGCATTCTGCCGGCAACCGGATGAATTGCATATTTTACAGAAACATTATTGTTGATAAAATAATCTTGAAGTTGTTTAACAAAGCCTTGAGCTTGGGCTATTGCCATACCGTAACCAGGAACAATAATGACTGATTTAGCCTCTTTTAATATTTGGATTGGATCTTTAGCCTCAACAATTGTTTCATCATCAAAAGATTCCGTTTTTTCAACTTCAGGTTTAATGTTCACATGGGTTTTACCTAATAAAATATCAATTAAACTTCTATTCATTGCTTTGCACATTATTTGAGTTAATAACAAACCACTTGCGCCAACAATTGCCCCAATTGAAACTAATAGTGGATCTAATAAGGCTAAGCCGGACAAGGCAGCAGCTAAACCGCTAAAACTATTTAATAGTGAGATTACTATTGGCATATCTGCTCCGCCAATTCTCATACTAAATACCACTGAAAATAAGATACCTATAATAAAGCCAAAGCCTATAATTAGCCAAGGATTAACATCAGATAGAAGCGGAATGAACAAAGAAGCAATAACGATAAATAACGAGATAATAAGAATTGGCTGATAACCTTTGATGTGTATAGGTTTTTGTGGGAGAGTTCTTTGAAGTTTTAAAGCAGCAATAACACTTACAACAAAGGTTACTAATCCAATATAAAAGCCTAAATAAGCTGTAACATAAGGAAAAATATTAGTTTTTGGGTTAGATACATATATTGCAAATCCACTCACAATCATCGAAGCTAAACCACCTAATCCGTTAAATAAACCAATCATTTGCGGCATGTTAATCATTTTAACTTTTAATGCTATTACAATCCCTAAAACAGCTCCGATACCAATATATATGTATAATGCCCATATATCAAGAATATCATAATAAATTAAAGTTATTATAACCGCTCCAAATACAGACAATGCACTAATAAAATTTCCCAAACGGGCATATTTAACTTTACTCATTAAGAATAAGCCTAATAATACTAAAATTACTAAAAAACCTGAAACAATAT
>JAQUCY010000040.1 GCA_028685975.1 Acholeplasmataceae bacterium
CATTTTATAGACTTTATGGTATAATTGAATAGGTGATTTAATGAGATTAGAAAAAGTATTAGCTTATAGTGGAGTTGCCTCAAGACGAAAAAGTAAAGAAATCATTTTAAATGGTGAAATTAAAGTTAATGGGGTAGTAGTATTAGAGCCGAGTTATGAAGTGTTAAAAGAAGATAAAGTAACTTATCAAGGGACTGTTTTAGAGGCGGAAGAGTTTGTTTATTATTTAATGAATAAACCCAAAAGCGTCATTTCTACTGTATCAGATGAAAAAGGTAGAAAAACCGTGATTGATTTACTTCAAAAAGAAGATAGGGATGAACGTGTATATCCAATTGGAAGATTAGATTTTGATACTGCAGGTTTAATATTATTAACGAATGATGGGGCTTTATCATATGCTTTAACTAGACCTGAATTTGAAGTACCAAAAACTTATTTAGTAAGAGTTTTAGGGTTAATCAGTAAAGATGCAATTAGACGATTAAGAGAAGGCGTGACCTTAGAAGACTATAAGACCAAACCTGCCACTGTGTTAGTTAAAGAAAGAAATCAGTCGGCAAAAAGTTCTTTAATTGAAATAACAATTACTGAAGGTAAAAATCATCAAATAAAAGATATGTTTAGAAGTGTCGGATTCCCAGTAAAAAATTTAACGAGAATTAAATACGATGATTTAAATTTAGATGGTGTAACTAGAGGAACTTATCGAAGTTTGAAAATTCATGAAGTAAAAAAACTTTATGCTTATGTGAATAAATATTCTAGAAAATAGAAATATTACATAATTAGTGTTATAATATTAGATATGATGGAGGATTCTATGCTTGGATTTCAAGTAGCGATTGATGGACCTGCAGGTAGCGGGAAATCAACAATCAGTAAAAAAGTAGCAGAAGATATGAATCTTATCCATATTGATACTGGTGCGATGTATAGGGCAATTACCTATATGGCGATTAAAGAAGGTATTGATTTGGATCACGAAGAATCATATGAATTCATAAAGGATATAACTATCGAGTATACAAACGATAAAATATATGCAAGTGGTGAAAATGTAACAGAAAAGATTAGAAGTGATATCGTCACAAAAAATGTATCCAAGGTGTCTAGCTTTCCAAGTGTGAGAGCTTACCTAGTTGAGATCCAAAAGGCTTCAGCTAAAGGTAAAAATGTCATTATGGATGGCAGAGATATTGGAACTGTTGTTTTACCTAATGCGGATTTAAAGATATTTTTAACCGCAAATATTGAAGAACGTGCTAAAAGAAGAATGCGAGAACTTCAATTAAAAGGTAGAGATATTGATTTAACAACAATGATTAAAGATTTAGAAGAAAGAGACAAAAAAGATTCCGAGCGAAAAGCGTCACCGCTCATTATTCCTAAAGACGCAATTATCGTAGATACAACCCATTATACGATTGAAGATACAGTGAATCGAATAAAACATGAAATATTGAAAAAGGAGACTTATCATGGCAGAGATTAAAGAAATGACAATGGATGATGTTGAGATATCTCAACTAAGAAAGGGCCAGTTGGTTAAAGGCAAGATTTTTATGGTAGATGAAGATGTCATTACCGTTACACTTGAGAATAATCAAGAAGCGAGAATGTACAAAGATCACTACGGCAAACCAATTGATTCTTTTATCGGAGAAGTTAAAGAAGGAGACGAAATTGAAGCGATTGTTTCATCGATTAAAGAATCTGATGAAAATATCTCAGTCTTACTTGACCGTAAAGCAATTGTTAAAAACGAAAACCTTGTATTAGTCGAAGAAGTATATAAAAACGAAACCGTCGTTGACGTGAAAATTACGAAAGTTGATGAAAAAGGCTTACACGTAAATGTTCACGGCTTTGATGCTTTTTTACCTTACGGACTTTTAGATAGAGATTTAGTTCAAAGAAAAGATGAACTTAAAGGTGAAACCCTATCCGTTAATATTATTGAAGTAAAACCTGGAAGACGTCCACGTATCATTGCTTCAAGAAAGAAGATTTTCGAACAAAAACGTATTGAGGAACGTGAAAAACGTCAAGAATTGCGTGCTGAAGAATTTGAAAATATTAACACCGGCGATGTTTTAGAAGGTCGCGTTGAACGAATTGAAAAACATATGGCTGTAGTGCGTTTTGAACATACCACAGGACGCTTAAGAATTTCACAAATTCAACATGAAAGAGTAGAAGATATTAATGATCATCTTAAAGTTGGTGACATTATTACCGTTAAAGTTATCAAGAAAGATAAATCATTAGACTTATCTATGAAGGCTCTATTACCTACACCATTCGAATTATTTGAACAAAATCATAAAAAAGGTGATAAGGTAACTGGTGAAGTTGTTCAAAAATTACCTTTTGGGTTAATTATTGAACTTGATGAATCAGTAAGAGGTTTATTACACAAGAGTGAATATTCTTGGAATCCAAATGATAACTTTGCAAGTTATGTTAAAATTAGTGATAAATTAGAAACGGTTATTACCTTAATCGATCCTAAAAAACATAAAATTAGTTTATCTAGAAGATTGTTAACCGACAACCCTTGGAAGAATGTCAATTTTAAACGTGGAGAAGACGTTACTGCAAAAGTATTAGAAGTAACTGATCAAGGTTTACTTGTTGAAGCTAAAGGTGTCGAAGGATTTATTCCAGTGGCTGAGTTAGCGATTGAAAAAGTAACTGATCCTAGTCAATTGTTTGCAGTTGGTGATGAAGTTGAAGCAAGAGTAATTGAAGTTAATCCAAGAAATTGGCATTTAAAACTTTCCATTAAACAAAAACTTCAACAAAATACGAGAGATGAGTATGCACAATACTTAACAGAAGATTCTCAAAGAACAACCATTGGTGATTTATTCGGTGAAGTTTTAGAAGACACTGAAGACGAATCAGAAGAATAAGAAATAAAAATATAAAAAATTAAGGGCGTGATATTATGCCATACACAGTAGCAATCGTAGGCAGACCCAACGTTGGAAAATCAAGCCTGTTTAATAGAATCATTGGTGATCGTAAGGCGATTACAGATGATAAACCAGGCGTTACAAGAGATCGTATTTATGGCAGTGCCGCTTGGCTAACAAGACATTTTGGACTAATAGACACAGGGGGCATCGACATTGGCGATGCTCCTTTTTTAGAGCAAATAAAGACACAAGCAATGCTGGCTGTTAATGAAGCAGACCTGATTGTTTTTGTGGTCGACTCAAGGGTTGGTTTAACAGAAGTAGATACGTATATTGCCAGACTTTTATACCCGTCTGAAAAGCCAGTTATAGTTGCTGTTAATAAAGTTGATAATGACCAACTCAGAGGAACTATTTACGAATTTTACTCGTTAGGTTTTGGAGAACCAATTGCCGTATCTGCCAATCATGGTATCGGTATTGGTGATTTGTTAGATGAGATTATTAAACAGATGCCAGCTGATGGAAACTTAGAAGCAGATGATTCAATTAAACTAGCCGTCATTGGTTATCCAAATGTTGGAAAAAGTAGCCTAACAAACCGCATATTAGGTCAAGAGCGCGTCATTGTTTCGGATATTCCTGGAACCACTAGGGACGCTATTGATACGAAGTTTGTTAGAGATGGAAAAGACTATACCATCATTGATACCGCCGGTATTAAAAAAAGCGGACAAATTTATGAATCGACGGATAAATATGCTCTTTTAAGAGCCTTAAAGGCAGCTGATAGGGCAGATGTTTTATTATTGGTGTTAGATGGGTCAAGAGAACTAATTAACCAAGATAAACACGTTGGTGGAATAATTCAAGAGTATCAAAAAGCAGCTGTGATAGTTGTTAATAAATGGGACTTAGTTGATAAAGATACCCAAACTATGAAGAAAATTGAAGATGATTTAAGAGATGAATTCAATTTCCTACCTTATGTAGAAATCTGTTTTGTTTCAAGTTTAGATAATAAACGTATTCATACAATTTTTGAGGCAATTGACAAAGCTTATGAATCTTATAATAGATCTTTATCAACATCAATCTTGAATGAATTTTTAATGGATGTAACCGCAATGAATCCACCTAAATTATTTAATAAAGGAACGGCTAAATTCAGTTACATGACACAAATTCAAACCAAACCACCGACATTTTTGGTGTTTGTTAATAATCCGAATTACGTACATTTTTCGTATGAAAGATATTTAGAAAACAAACTTAGAGAACTCTTTCAATTTACAGGTTCTCCAATTAAACTATTAATTAGAAAGAAGGTTTAAAATGAAAATTGGAATTATCGGTGGTGGCGCATGGGGCGCGACCATAGGTCAATTATTAATTGATAACGGACATGATGTAGTTATTTATGATACAAATGCAAATCTAGTAAATAAAATTAATCAAAAACATGAACATCCATTTTTTGATGTAAAACTTCCAATAACATTAAAAGCAACAATTGATTTACATGAAGTTATTCAATTTACGGATACGTTGTTACTGGCCGTACCAACAAAGTTTATGAGAGATGTATTAAAAAATATTAATACTTTGTTGACTCAGAAAACTTATTTTATTGATGTATCAAAAGGGTTAGAACCGGAAACAAGTAAACGTATGAGTGATTTAGTTAAAGAAGAAATAAACCCTATTTATTATGGTGCTTATGCTGTTTTAACGGGACCTTCACATGCAGAAGAAGTGATTCAAAGATTATTAACTTTATTGACAGTCGCTTCAGAGGATGAATCTTATGCGAAAAAACTTCAAAAAGTTTTTTCAAATGATACTTATATGCGTGTTTATACCTCAGATGATGTGATCGGTTGTGAAGTGGGTGGCGCTGCTAAAAATGCGATTGCTGTGGTGAGTGGTATTGCAACTGGATATGGAATGGGCGAAAACACACGTGCTGCATTGATCACTCGAGGAATACTAGAAATACGCAGAGTTGTGGAATATTATGGTGGAAAAAGTGAAACTGCCTTTGGATTGACTGGTGTTGGAGACTTAATTGTGACGGCAAGCAGTGAAAATTCAAGAAATTTTAGAGCTGGTAAAAAAATAGGCCAAGGTTTAAGTATTGATGAGATATACGCTGCTGAACCTCAAACCATTGAAGGAATTCGTTCAATTGAAGCTTTGCACCATTTATCCGACAGTGAAGGCATTTACTTGCCAATTATTAATTATGCTTATGAAGTAATTTTTAATAAAATGCCAGTAAATGACGCTATTAACGCCATATTGAGTGCTGCACTTAAAAAAGAAATAATTACTTAAGTTTAGATAAAATATGGATTTATTCGCGTTATAAAGATAAAAAATAAACTTTTTTCATTGAAAAATATTGCACTTAAAAATATTTAATGTTATAATAGCGATATAAAGACAAGAGGGAGGTTCTTCAATGAACAAAACAGAATTAATTGCAGTAGTTGCTGAAAAAGCAGTAGTTACTAAAAAGGATGCAGAATTAGTTTTAGCTGCACTTATTGACACAATTCAAGAAACGTTAGCGCGTGGTGAAAAAGTTGTAGTTACCGGATTCGGTACATTTGAAGTTAGACATCGTGTAGCAAGAAAAGGAAGAAACATCAAGACTGGTTTAGAAATTGATATTCCTGCTCAAAAAACACCTGCTTTCAAAGCTGGTAAAGGATTAAAAGACGCTGTAAAACTTTAATCAAAAAGGAAAAGACCTTAAGGGTCTTTTTTTTATCTCATGTGGTATAATGGAACTGGTGATTTTATGGATCCATTTATCCATGCGAGAAATAATAATTTAAACTATTTTTATCAAAACCCAATCCATTTAGATATTGTAGACGATTTAGGACAATCGCTTCTTTTTTATGCAATCCGTGGGAACGCCATAGAAATGTCTTATTATCTAATTGAAAATCATATCAATCCTAATATAGCTAGTCAAAAAGGTGAAACGGCTATATTTGAGGCTATACGTAAAGGGAAACTTAATTTGGTTGTGATGCTAATTAAACATTACGCAAACCTTAATATTCAAAATAAAAGAGGGGAAACGCCACTTCATTTAGCATGTCAAAAAGGTAATCTTGATATGATTATGTTATTGGTCGAGAATGGAGCGAATCTTTATTTAACAAATGGACTAGGACAAAGCATTCTTTATTATGCGCTAAAAAGCCAAAATATCGGTTGTTTTGATTATGTTAGAATGTTATCCCCTAAAATAAAAAAGAACGATAAAAACGGAAATACGTTATTACATTTAGCGGCTGAACTTGGTAATTATCAACTTACCAAACACTTGTTAGAACTATCCGAAAATCCACACTTTAAGAATAATTTTAAAGAAACGCCTATCTTTGAAGCAATTAAGAAGAACAATAAAGACTTAATTAATCTCTTTGTTAAATATGGATCTTACTTAGATACACCAAATAAATACGGTCAAACATTGTTAGATATCGCTCAACTCAATTTATATAATGAGACGAGTCAATTGTTAGAAGACTATTTAAGCAGTTCGATTGTCAAAAATAATATTGAAAAAAATCCCCTTAGATATGGCGTTATCAAAGCGGACTTAGATTATATTAGAAATATATTATATAAAGGAATTGCTGATAAAAAAGACGAATATTTACTTTATGCATATGATTATGCAAAACGTAATAAAGATAAAGAAATTATTATGTTATTAGATGATAATCATTAATAATCCTGGAATTAATGTCAGTAATACCGTCATTAGATTCCATAAAGCATGAACTATTATGGTAGAATAAATATTTTCTTTATGGCTTAAGTAAATATAACCAAAACCAACCCCTGAACCACCATAAATAACGAGGTTAACAATAAACCCACCTATAGTTGGTTCGGAAATAATATGGATTAAACTAAACATTAATGAACTAACAACAAGTGCCACCCACTTGTTTTTTATTATCGAAAAGAATGCTTTTCTAAAAACCAATTCTTCAACTATAGGGGCAAATATTACGGCATTAATAACCATGAATATCATATAAGGACTCTTTAACATTTGAATAATCGCAGCCTGGTTAGTAGAAGTTTCAGCGGTATAGTTAAATATTTCAGATAAACCAGACGCTAATACACTAGAGACTAAGTTCGCAATGAACATGATTCCTAAACCAATAACAGACATTGAAATCAATTTAGTCGGTTTTTTATCTAGAAGTTTCCAATCCTTTTTAAGGATAGTAATAGACAAGTAGCCTATTCCCACCAAGAGCATTAGATACATTACGGTGTTTAAGAGATTTGAACCTAATAAGTTTAATGCGTGACTGGATTTGATGATTTTTGTGTCGGTATTAGAAATGTCAATATCATAAGCTGTGAAAAACTCACTATTATCAGAATAAACTAATCGTTTTAAGGGTCTGTCTTTTAAAACAAATGATTCACTTTCAAATACATTAGTTGTGATTTCTTCTGATGTTAATCCATCAAAAGCGTCATGACTAAATAAATCCCTGGTAAGAATCAAAACATAAGTATCATCCAAGGGAACTGTTGCGATACCATCTAAGTTATTAATTTTATCTAACTCAAGGTGGGTCGCATAACCAATTGAATCATGATTTTTCACATAATCAACTAATTCGCTAGTTTGACTAATAGGAACACTAGTTTGTGGAATAAAATAAAAAATTAATCCAACTAGATTGACAAGAAGTATTGTGACAAAATAATAGACAACAATCGTTAATAGACCTTGTTTAAAAGAAAATTTATGTTTGGTTATTTCTATTTTTTCTTGTTCTTTTTTTTCAAAGAGATCATCAAAAGTATATTTTTTTTCTTCATTCATAGTATCACCTGTGTAATATTATACACTAAAATCAGTGGAGTTTTACTATTTTATATGATAAACTACTAGTAAAAAGAGGGATAGTATGAAAAAAACTTTCTTAGTTATTGGTTTGGATACTTTTGGGTTAGCAGTCGCAGAAGAACTGACCCATTTAGGCTATGAGGTCGTTGCCTTAGATATCAAAGAAGAACGTGTGAATAAGGCTGTGAATTTAGTTAGTGAAGCGGTGATTGGAGATTCGACTGACGAGGCTGTTTTACTGGAGATAGGCGCACCTCATGTAGACCACGCCATTGTTTCAATCCCGGGCAACGTTCAAAACTCAATTTTAACGACTATGATTTTATCAGAGATGAAAGTCCCAAAGATTACGGTGAAAGTTGAAAATGAATACCACGCTAAAGTATCAGAGCGCGTTGGCGCAACAGAAATTATTGACAGTGAACTAAGCGCAGGTAGACGATTAGCTCGAAAACTCATAAGCGATAATGTTCTTGATTATTATAATATCACTGATGAGTATGGTGTCTATGAAATTAAAGTAAGTCATACTTTTGAGAGTACTAAATTAATTGACATGGATGTTAGAAATAAGTTTGATGTCAACATCTTATTAATTAAAAGAACAAAGGAAACTTTCTCACCAAAAGCAGATACCGTAATCAATCCTGATGATGTCATCATTATAATTGCTAAGCATAACAAAGTTTCAAAATTTGAAGTTATTTTAAGATAAATTATCTATGGAGTATCATGCTAAAACTGTTAATTTGCACACACAATGAAAATAAAATAAATGAAATAAAAGGGACACTGATAGACTTAAATATCGAGGTTGTCACTTTAAAAGACTTAAACGATGACACAGAAGCCATTGAAGATGGTCTAACATTTCAAGAAAATGCTTATATCAAAGCTTCATATTTTGGTCATAAGCACCAACTATTAAGTTTAAGTGATGATTCTGGTTTAGAGGTAGAACACTTAAATGGGGGGCCTGGTGTTTATTCTGCCAGATATGCTGGAAATGACCTTGAAAACAACAAAAAATTATTATATTCACTAATGGATGTTCAAAATAGAAACGCTCAATTTAAAACGGTTTTAGCACTTTATAACCCTAAAACCAATGAAGTTAAGTATTTTGAAGGCATTTTAAAAGGACAGATTACGAAACAATTAATCGGAAGAAATGGGTTTGGTTATGATCCAGTGTTTTATGTTCCTGAAATAGGTAAAACTTTAGCAGAGTTAACCAAAGAAGAAAAGTTGAAAATTTCTCATAGAGGCAAAGCTTTAAAAAAATTAAAGGAGGCATTCGATGAAAATTTTAATAACATCTGATATACATGGTAATTACGAGGCTTTAATGTCAGTTAAAAATAAGCATAAAGATTGCGAATATCATTTAGATGCGGGAGATTCAAAAATACCCGAACACACTTTAGATAATGATAATATTATTTCTGTTAAGGGAAATTCAGATATTCATTCAAACTTACCTTTTACACGTATAATAGAGTTAGACGGAAAAAAGTTTTTACTAGTTCACGGTGACCTTCAAGGGGTTAAATATAGCACTGAAAAACTAGAAAATTTAGCAAAACAAGCAAAAGTTGACTATTGTATTTATGGACATACACATATACAAAGTATTAGAATTAAAGATAATATTACCTATATCAATCCTGGCGCAATTATGAGCAAACCTCTAGAATACGCCATTTATGAAGATGGTAAAATTGAATTATACTAAGGAGAAAACATTGGAAATAAAAATATTAAATGCGGCAAGTCTCGCATTAAAAGATCCTCAAATAGAATTTAGATTACTCGGAGGTATGAGTAATTACACATATGTTGTTAAATCTGAAGGAAAACTATATACAGTAAGAATATTAGGAGAACACGCTGAAAAATTTGTATGGCGTCATGAAGAAAAATACCATGTTCAGTTTTTTGAAAAATTAGGTATTACTTCTCATACAATATATTTTGATGATCAAACAGGTGTCAAGGTAAGTGAATTTATCGATGGTCAGATTCTCTCCCATATTAATCCACTCGATTATTTAGAAGAAGCAGCTGATTTACTGCATACAATTCATGATGCGAAACTTAAATCGAAATATGATTATCAATTATTTGAACGCTTAGACAAGTATGAAAAAATCAATCATAATTTAACCAAGGAATACTTTGATTTAAAAAATGAGATGATTTACTTGTATCAAACGCATTTTTCAAAATACCCGCACATATTGATACATGGAGATGCACAGCCTTCAAATTTCATTATTGGTAAAGATAAAAACTATATTGTTGATTTTGAATTTAGTGGAAATAATGACCCCTACTATGATTTATCCTGCTTTGGAAATATTGATTTTTCACATGCGCTAGCGTTACTTGAAGTTTACTTGAAGAGAAAACCTACCAATGAAGAGTTAAAAAGACTTCAT
>JAQUCY010000041.1 GCA_028685975.1 Acholeplasmataceae bacterium
GCTTTTTTGCTGTTTATAATCCGGATTATAATTCCTGCGCCAATCTCTCAATCAATTTTTTGTCCTGATCCTTGGTGATTTTACTACTTTTTTAATTTGATTGCCCATTCTATGAGGATTAATTTTCGATAAAAACAATATTTCATTGGCATAGATATTTCCAATCCCTGCAATAATAGTTTGATCTAGTAACAGTGTCTTTATTTTCCGACTTGATTTATGAATGACTTGATAAAATGTATTTGGATCAATACCGAAGGGTTCATCTGCTAATAAACTTAATGGTTTAGTCGTATAAGTATCTTTTTTATACTTTAAATCAAATGTACCAAATTTCCTAGCATCATTATAACGCAATTGAAAATCTTTAAAGTAAAAAATAACATGATCGTGCTTATTAATTTCTTCTGATTTAGGAATGTAGTATTTACCTTCCATTCTTAGATGACTAATTAAATCAAAATTATCTAGATGAAAAATAATATATTTGCCTTTAGAACTAACCTCATGAATGTATTGTCCTGTTAAACTTTCTTTTAGTAATGCGGACATCATTTTTGAATAGTTTACTTGGACCTTTTCAATTTTTCTTCCTTCAACCGCAGTTTTTAAAAAGTTCTTTACGGTAACAACTTCTGGTAATTCTGGCATTAGTCTAACTCATACCAAGTCTTCCCAAGTGCGTTACTGGTTTTAAGGGAAACTTTCAAATGAACCGCATTATTCATAATCTTTGGTAGTACCTCTTTCATTATATTAACTTCTGATTCTACGACATTTAACACCAATTCATCATGAACTTGGAGTAAGATAACTGATTTTAAATTATTATCTCTTAAATATTGATCTAAATCAATCATTGCCTTCTTAATAATGTCTGCAGCAGATCCTTGAATTGGAGCATTCATCGCGGTTCTTTTTCCAAATGATTTCACTGCGTAAATTGGACTTTTTAATTCAGGAATGTAGCGTCTTCTATTCATAATAGTTGTTACAAACCCTTTTTGTTCCGCATCACTAACTACTTTATCCATAAATGATTTTATTTCCGGATAGATTTCAAAATACTTATCAATGAATGCTTGAGCTTCTTTTGGGGTTGTTTGAATATCATCAGACAAACTCCATGCGCCAATACCGTAAATAATTCCAAAGTTGACTGCTTTAGCTTTTCTTCTTTCATCTAAAGATACTGTTTCGCTACCAAAAACCTTTTTAGCCGTTTCAATATGGATATCTTTGTTCTCATTAAAATCATCTATTAAATGTGGTGAATCACTCATATGTGCCAGTACTCTTAATTCAATTTGAGAATAGTCAGCACTCATCAAATATGCATTTTCATCAGCCTTAAAGAACTTTCTAATTTGTCTTCCTTCTTCGGTCCTAATCGGAATATTTTGAAGGTTTGGTTCTAGGCTTGATAATCTTCCGGTAGCTGTTAATGCTTGAGCATAAATCGTGTGAACTTTTGAATCTTCAAACAAAGCTTGTTCAATACCTTCAATATAAGTTGAATATAGTTTTTGAAGTTGTCTATAATCTAGAATCTCATTGATAATTGGGTGGGTATCCTTTAATTCATTTAGGACCTCAGCATTGGTTGAGTAATTCTTACCTTTTGTTTTTTTACCGGTATCTAATCCCAAATCAACAAATAGAATTTCCGCTAATTGTTTAGGGCTGTTTACATTAAACTGTTTGCCGGCTAATGAATAGATTTTATCTTCTAATGTTTTAATTCTTGAAGATAAATCTTTCTTTTGGTTTTGAAGTTCATTTTGATCTACTAAGATACCTCTATACTCCATTTTTGCCAAAACGCTCGATAAAGGGAGTTCTAATTCATTTAGTAAATCTAATTGGTCATTTTCTTTTAGCTTATTAAGAATAGTATCCTTAAGTTTAAAGATACCTAATGCCTTTTTAGTGATATGTGAAGCATAGATACTTTCTTCTGGCAAAGCCTTTTTGGCCCCTTTACCATAAACATGTTCATCATAATCAACTTCATTATAATTAAAGCTACTGCAGATAACTTTGAATTCTGATTTGGCAATTTGTGCATCATTTAGATAAGCGGCTAGTAACATATCATATGTGACACCATTTAAATCAAATCCTCGCCACATCATCGCAACTTTAAATGCTTTATAATCATAAGTTAGTTTAGGTCTATCACTTTTTAAAAAGTCAGTAAAAACTTTTGTGTGTAACGCTACTTCTTCATTCACAAAATAATTGTTTTTACCATCACTAATCCCAAATCCAACAATTTCACTTTTATGGTAATTGGTATCATACAACTCTAGATGAATCGCAAGATTATCTTCAATTATTTTTTCTAAAGCGATTGAAGTAGATATATTTATATAATTAAACGCTTCTTTTTCTAGGGTGGCTTCATGGCGCTTTATAAAAACGTGGAGGTCTAATTCTTGATAAAATTTCGTTAACCCTTCAACATCCACACCATTTCGTTTGATATCGTCTAATTTAAAATCTAATGGTACGTCGGTATCAATTTTCGCAAGATCATAAGACTTTCTTGCATAATCTTCTTTTTCAATTAAGGTTTGACCAAGTTTACCTTTAATTTCGTGTTTGTGTTCTAATATTTGATCAATGGTACCATATTCTTTAATGAGTTTAATAGCGGTTTTTTCACCCACACCTGGAACCCCAGGAATATTATCAGAAGGATCTCCCATTAATCCTTTTAAATCTACCATATAGTCATGACTTATTCCGTATTCTTCAAAGAATGTTGTAGGCGTCATATCTCGAATATCCGTCATACCTTTTTTAATCAATTTCACGGTTACATTATCATTAATTAATTGTAGTAAATCTTTATCCGATGAGTATATTTCAACCTGTAAATCAGAATTGCCTAATTTAGAAAGCGTTCCAATAATATCATCCGCTTCATAGCCTTCTAACGAAGTATCATAAATACCTTTGTATTTTAAGTAGTCATGAATTAGTGGAATTTGTTGAGCCATTTCTTCAGGCATTTTTGCCCTACCAGCCTTATAATCTTCATAAACCAGATGTCTTTTAGTTGGTTTATCTGTATCAAAGGCAACACAAATATGGCTAAAATCTCCTTCTAAGATTTTCTCCATCATATTCACAAACGCAAACAAGCCGTTTGTATAAACGCCTTTTTTACTTTGCATTAAAGATCCACCACTATATGCGGTAGCATAGTATGCTCTAAAAAATATGGAATTGCCATCAATTAAAATGAGTTTATTCATCCTACACCTCTTTCTATATTTTAACATAGATATAACATCTTTTTCTCCACCAATTTTGTGGATAACTTGTCACAATTTTATTTTAATCTCACATTTTATCTTTTATTTATAAATAAAAAACCCGTTTAATTTGGGTTTCTTAAAATTTAAAACGACCTTTTCCTTTACCTTTACCCTTTTTTACTCTAGTTGGTTGTAAATTAGGTATTTTAGGATTATTGTGATCCATATTTGAAAACTGTTTAGCCATTTGTTTTTGTTGTTCAAGTGATTGAATTAACTTATTTACATCAGCAACTTGTAAGCCTGCACCTCTAGCAACTCTTTGACGTCTTCTTGAAGATTTACCAATTAGATTGGGATCCCTTCGTTCTTCTTTCGTCATCGATTGAATTAATGCTTCGATTCTATTTAACTGTTTACCATCAACATTATTTAATTGGTCTTTATATTTACCCATCCCCGGTATAAAGCCCATGATTCTTGATAACGATCCCATTCTTTTAATCATTTTAAATTGTTTTTGAAGATCATTATAGTTATAAGTTCCAGTCATCATCTTTTCCATTAATGAAGCGGCTTCGTCTTCATCAATGTTTTTAGTAGTTTCTTCAATTAATGTTAAAACATCACCCATTCCTAAAATACGTTCTGCCATTCGCTTTGGATGAAACACTTCTAAAGTATCAAGTTTTTCACCACTAGATGAAAATTTAATAGGAATTCCTGAAATTTGTCTAATTGATAATGCGGCACCACCCCTGGTATCACCATCTAACTTAGTAATAATTGCCCCAGTACAGCCTAGTTGTTCATGAAATGATTGTCCAACCTCAGCAGCAACTTGACCAGTCATTGCGTCAACCGTTAATAAGATTTCATCAGGTTTAGCTAGTGTTTTAATATCCTTTAATTCTTGCATCATCGCCTCATCTATTTCTAGACGACCTGCGGTATCAATAATCACGACATCAAATTTATGTTCTTTAGCATAAGCAATTCCATTATCTACAATTTTAACTGCATTCTTTAAACCTTCTTCATAAACAAAGATATCTAATTGTTTACCTAAGGTTACTAACTGATCAATCGCAGCTGGACGATAAACGTCTGCTGCAATAAACATAACTTTTTTTCCTGCTTCTTTCTTAATTAAACGACCTAACTTACCAATAGCAGTAGTTTTTCCAGACCCTTGTAGACCAACTGTCATAAAGATTGATAAACCATTTACTTTATAGTTCAGCCCGGAGGTTTCTCCCCCCATAATCTTGGTTAACTCATCAGCAACTATTTTAACGACTTGTTGACCCGGGTTTAATCCCTTTAAGATTTTTTCGCCTAATGCTTTTTCTTTTACATTTTGAATAAACCCTTTAATAACTTTTAAGTTAACGTCCGCTTCTAATAAAGAAAGTCGGACTTCTCTCATCATTTCATCGATATCGTTTTCTGTTAAAGCCCCTTTACCAGTAACTCGTCTAAGAGCCATTTGTAAACGGCTTGATAAATTGTCAAAAGCCATATGTTACTCATCCAATCCTTGTATTTTTTCTAACCAACTTACTTCTTTGGTTTCTATAAACTTCTTTAAATAAAATCTTCTATTCGAAGCTTTTTCAGCTAACTTTAATTTATCTTCAAATTCGATTAATTTATTTGAAACAATTTTAATTTGATCGTAAACGGCATTACGAGAAACTTCATAATAATCAGCTATTTCTTTTAATGAATAGTCTTTTTCGTAATACATTGAAAAGTATGTTTTTTGTTTATCGGTTAATAGATTTTGGTAGAAACCATATAATATTCCTAATTGAGTTATTTTTTCGATATCATCCATTGTTACTCTCCAAAGAAATCACTAAATAATCCGTAAATATACGCTTCGATATCAAATATCACTAAATCAGTGATTTTTTCTCCTAGCCCGACAAATTTAATTGGTAATTGATAAAGATTTTTAATGGCTAAAACAATCCCACCTTTAGCAGTTCCATCAAGTTTTGTTAAAATAACACCTGTAACATCAGTGGCCTCTTTAAATATCTCTGCTTGTTTAATTCCATTTTGACCAGTCGTTGCGTCAATAACCAATAAGGTTTCTTCAGGACCTTTTCCAGTAACCTTATCAATAACTCTTCTCATTTTGGATAGTTCGTTCATTAATGATACTTTATTGTGAAGTCTTCCCGCTGTATCAATTAAAACAACATCATAAGATTCATTCTTCGCCATCATCAATCCATCATATATGACACTTGAAGGATCCGTACCTGCCTCTTTATTAAAAATAGATACATTCGCTCTTTTAGCCCAAACATCTAATTGTTCAATAGCACCGGCTCTAAAAGTATCTGCAGCAATCAACAACACTTTATTGCCATCATCTTTTAATTTATAAGCTAATTTACCAATTGAAGTGGTTTTGCCAGTCCCATTTACCCCAACAAACATGTAAACATTTAAATTCCCTTTAACATAATCAATGTCACTTTTTACAATTTCACCTTCAAGATACAGATTAAACATCTCATCAACGATAATTTCTTGAAGTTCTAAAGGATTTGAAATATTCTTTAAAGTTTGTTGATCTTTTAAAATGTCCATGAACTTTAATGTTGTGTCAACGCCAATATCTGCACCAATAAGTATTTCTTCGATTTCATCATATAAGTCATCCGTTATTGTATCACTAGATTCTAAGACTTTTTTTAAAGAACCTAGGGTTTGTCTAGATTTATGTAAGCCTAAATTATATTTCTCATTTTGTTTTTTCTTTTTGGATTTAAATATTGAAAAGATACCCATATAATCACCTTTATCATTATATCATAATTTCTTTAATATCAAAGACCGAATGCGTACTTCAAAACTAATTAAAATCCCGAAAGACAATTAATTGTTTTTCGGGAAAATTAAGGGGATTTGTATGCTGGGGTGCATACAAAGGGGAATACGCATCTATGGATTTATCCTTAAATGCATGTTAATTATAACATGTATATAAGCGTTTGTAAAGCGCATAAGTTAATTTAGTTATTTACTAATTGTTTGTAATTAAGAACATAATTCAGGGAAATCAAGTTACAAGAATACAAATTAGTATTTATAAAATATTCGTTTAGTAAATTTCCATGACTTAAAAATCTACTTTTCTAAAGACTTCTGGTGTATTTACAAGATGGTTTTGATGAGAATCCAGAACACGCAATGAATTTCTCGCCTTTTCTATTGTGTCTATAGACGAGTGGTTTGCCACATTCTGGACATGCTTCACCTACTTCTTCAGCAACTTTCTTTTGATATACCTTTGGCATTTCTTTATTGGCTGTTTCAATAAGTGGTTTAAATCGGTTATAAAATCCAGTCAATTCAACTGCTTTATCTTTTTCGCCACTCGCTATTAAATCTAAATCCTCTTCCATTTTGGATGTATAATTGGTGTTAATGAATCCATCAAAATATTCATTTAAACTGGTTGAGGTTAAAGTGCCTAATTCAGTTGGCTTAAAGTAACCTTTCTCTTTTTTCACATAACCGACTGATGAAATCTTTTTAGTTGTTTCAGCATAGGTAGAAGGTCTACCTATCCCAAGTTTTTCCATTTCTTGAATCAAAGTAGATTCACTAAAACGTTTTGGTGGTTCTGTTTGATGTTCTTCATCATAAACCTTTTTAGCGGTTATTAAATCGCCTTGATTGCCATTAAAGGTATCATATTCTTCTTCATCATCAAAATAAGTTTTTCGATAGCCATCAAATAATGGAACTCTAAAGGTCTTTATAAACTGATGATTATTAGATTCAAATGTTACAGTCTTAACTTCATCTAACCCTTCCTTCATTAGGTAAGCTAAAGTTCGATCATAAATAAGTTTGTATAATAAATACTCTTTATTTTCTAAAAATGGTTTTACGGCTTCGGGTGTTAATTCAATATTTGTTGGTCTAATAGCTTCATGGGCTTCCTGAGCACTCTTTGACTTTTTAGAAGCTCGAGGTTTACCCACATAATCTTGACCAAAATTGGATGAGATATATTCTTGAGTTTGATGTATAAAACCACTAGATAATTTAGTTGAGTCTGTTCTAATATATGTAATCAAACCCATTAATTCACCGTCAATGGTTATCCCTTCATATAACTTTTGGGCAACACTATTAACGCCACTAGCATTCGTTCTTAAA
The DNA here is from genome assembly GCA_028685975.1 of Acholeplasmataceae bacterium. GTDB lineage: Bacteria > Bacillota_I > Bacilli_A > Acholeplasmatales > UBA5453 > UBA5409. The sequence continues at coordinate 7,455 of JAQUCY010000041.1, forward strand.
AGCGGAATTGCTGCTTGTTGAAGTTTGGAAGTTGTAAAAGGAAATGCTGGATAACGTTTTTGTTCCTTGATACTTATCTCTTTTATAACAAAATCATTCGTGGTTCCTTTTAGTATCTTAAGGGCTTCTTCCTTTGTTTTTATTTTTCTTTTAGCGTTATGTTTATGAGCCGCTTTAAAGGTATCAAACTCGGCAAAAAGTAAAAAATAAGTTTCTGGAACAAACTTTTCAATTTCTAACTCTCGATCAACAATAATCTTTAAGGCAACACTTTGAACTCTCCCTGCACTAGATGAGCCAATCTTTCTTTGAACCACTTTAGATAAGTCAAAACCCATTATTCTATCTAAGATTCTTCTTGCTTCTTGACTACTAACTAAATCCATATCGATTGGTTTAGGATGTGCCATCGCTTCTAATACAGCCTTCTTGGTTACCTCATTGAAACTGACTCGATTCTTTTCTTTTGGATTTAATTCTAAAACCTGTGCAATATGCCAAGCAATTGATTCTCCTTCTCTGTCCGGGTCGGTTGCGAGAATAACTTTTTTACTCTTAGCTTTTTCTTTTATTTGTTTAACAGTTGCATACTTGTTTGGAATCACTTCATATTTCGCTTCAAAACCGTTTGTTATATCAACACCATAACCACCTTTACCTTTGGTGGATAAATCTCTGATATGACCTTTTGACGCAATCACTTCATAGGTGTCTCCTAAGTAGTTTTGGATTGCTTTTGCTTTGGTAGGTGATTCCACTATCACCAATGTTTTCATCTATTATGCCTCCTATCATTAGCATTATATGGTTGAAAATATCACTTGTCAACTTAATTTGCTTCAAGGTATTTCCATATATATTTATACAATATATATAATTATTTTTACTTAAAGAAGAAAAATAAAATGCGACGAATCGCATTTTACCTATGGATTTATAATTCCTTGTTCAACATATATATTATATAGTATGTCGGGTCTATCGGTAATTATACCATCAACACCTAATTCAATTAATCTTAACATGGTTTCTTCATCATTGATTGTCCAATAAATGGTTGCCATATTGTGACGTTTGGCATCTTCTATGATTCCTTTTTGACCTAAATCAGTCATATCTATCGTATCTTTTTTAATAAAGTTATCTTTTATGGGAGATGGTAATAACTTAATATATTTAGCGTAAGACTCTCCTAACTCTTGATAAACAGGGATAATAAGCGCAGCTTGTTTAGGTCGATAGAAGAAATCAACATTAAACGCTGATAATAAAACGAATTTTAGTGTCTCTCCCCAAGCAGTCGAGGTATGAATCTTTGATTCTTTTTGAAAAGCTTGAATTACTTTATCTGAAAACGATGAGACAATAACATTTTCTTCTAATTCATAGTTTTCAATTAAATTTATTAATAACCTGATAGCCTTTTTGAAATCATCCTCAATTTCAGTATCTTTGATTTCTAAGATATATTTCTTATTTGGATATAATTGAAAGATATCTTCTAATTTTGCTGGTATGAGTTCATCTAAGATTAGTGGATCAGTCATATTTTCATATGGTTTATCACCGTTAATATCTTCAAAGTTTCTTACAAATGGATAATCATTTGTTTTAATTAAATCAATAATTTCATCATAGGTAAGACTTCTTACCAAAGTGTTTTTGTAAGATTCTCCTAAATCTAGCCCTAAATCTAGATCATGGTGTGTTATTAAAACATCATCTTTTGTTAAGGTTAAATCAATCTCAAAGGCATCATACATATCTGTTTGTTTAAATGAATAAATGGTGTTTTCTGGATATAATACTTTTGCCCCACCATGAGGAATAATTAACGGCCTATCATCGGTTTTCCAACCATTTTCATGACCGTATTGTAAAGCTCTTGGTGAATATTCTAAGATAATAAATGTTGTAACAACAAAGAATAAAACAATCAATACTATTTTCAGTTTTTTCATTTAAATAACGACTCCTTTAACATGTTTTTAATCGGTTGAAATGTCTTTCTATGATAGGGTGTAATACCGTGTTTACTGATGGCTGCAATATGGGCTTTAGTTGGATACCCAAAATGTTTTTTAAAGCCATATTCAGGATAGTGTTTATCTAACATTAACATATAATCATCTCTGGTTTCTTTGGCGATAATTGACGCTGCTGCAATTGAGATACTTCTTTCATCTCCATGAATAAGGCTTTCAAAAGGAATATCTATTTCTTGTAAATCCATCGCATCAGATAAAATATAATCCGGTTTAATCTTTAACTGTTCAATAGCGGTAATCATCGCTTTTCTAGAGGCTCTTAAAATATTGATTTTATCAATTTCCGCGGCCCCCACAAAACAGACCCCAATCGCTAAAGCATTTTCTTTAATTATTGGTAGTAACGCTTGACGTTTCTTTTTAGATAACTGTTTTGAATCGTTGACACCGTCTAATTTAACACCTTTTTTTAAAATTACCGCTGCTGCAACAACAGGTCCTGCTAATGGACCTCTACCAGCTTCATCAACCCCACAGATATATTTAAATCCTGCATCTTGTAATTTATTTTCAAATTCATATAGGTCTATCAAAACAAACCCCTCCAAGTAATCCCTTTTTTATATCATCTAAAAGCGTTAAGAAACTTTGTCCAATATTTGGTTTTCCTTGTTCAAGTAAATAACCTCGTTTTATTGCCAAGTTATTAAAGAATGCTGTTTTGTCATCAAATTCAACTTGATAAAACTCTTTTAATCTATTTGGGTAATATT
>JAQUCY010000003.1 GCA_028685975.1 Acholeplasmataceae bacterium
TTGTTTATTTAGGGATTGTTCAAAACGAAATGAACACCTATTTAGAAGCGGTTGTTGATGATCCAAAGGAGTTTGAAAATAAACATTATCTAGGTTATATTACAGCTTATGTTGAAGTTAATAACCTAAAAAAAGATGTTAGAGGCGCAATAAATACGTCTACTAACGCAGAACTACTAGCGCCTAATCTAGAGATACAAAAAGAAATTATTTTAGCAGCCGAAGCGGGATACTTTGAGTTTGTCGCAACCAATGGTCAAACGTATTATGTTGGGGTTAAAAAGATTTCTGAAATATCCAGTACAATAACGCATTACTTAGTTGGTGTAATGGATTCTGCTTATGTATCTAATATTAAAAGAACGAGTGCTCAAAGTGATGTCTTGTTATCTTTTGTGGGAACGTTTGTTGCTTTCGCTGTTATTATTGTTGTTGGGAATGTTATCTTAGCTTTATGGAGTCGTGAGATGACTAAGAGAATTAAGAATCTCTCTAATCAAGTTAAAGAATTAGGTGAAACAGGTTATCAAAAACAGATTGAAATAACCGGAAATGATGAAATTAGTGATTTGGGCGAAAACGTTGAACAAATGAGATTAGAAATTGAACACAATGAACGAACTAAACAAGAAATGTTTCAAAACTTGTCTCATGATTTTAAAACACCAATCTCAGTGATAAGGAGTTATGCTGAAGCAATTGAGGATGGAATTAGTGAACCGAGTGACGCTTCAATTATTATAGAACAAGCTGGAAAACTTGAAGAAAAAGTCAGACGCTTATTAGAATATAACAAATTAGAATATATTGATTCAACAATCCCTTTAGAAGATATAAAACTAAAAAAGGTCATCAAAGAAGTTTTGGATGACTATCGAATTATCTTGTCTAAATTTAAAGTTATTGTTAAATTAGATGATACTGTCTTTAAAGGATTAAGAGAAAATTGGATTACGGTCGTTTCAAATATTTTAGATAACGCAACTAGATATGCTAAAAGTAAAATTATTATCCGTTTAAAAAACAACAAGCTCTCAATGTATAATGACGGACCACCAATTGAACAGAAATATATTTCTGCCCTCTTTAAACCTTATGAAAAAGGGACCAAAGGTCAATTTGGATTAGGAATGTCAATTGTACAAAAAACGGTAAACCGATTTGGTTACCGTTTGAGTGTAGAAAATATTAGCGGTGGTGTCGTCTTTACGATTGAGCCTCAATAATAGCCTCTTTAATAACAATTAAATCGTCTTTAGTATATTTAGATTGATGATTAACACCACGCATTATATAATCATCGTTCGGATATCTTGGGATAAGGTGAATGTGAAAGTGAAAGACACTTTGACCCGCTATTTCCCCATTATTATTAACTAAGTTAAGGCCTTCTAGATTGAAGGCTTTTTTTAATGCTTTTCCTACGATGATACAAACTTTCAACAAGTGTTCGCTGGTTTCCTTATCTAAAGAATATAAATCAGGAAATGGTTTTTTAGGAACGACTAAAGTGTGTCCTTTGGTAACTTGAGAAATATCTAGGAATGCGATAGCTAATTCATCTTCATAGACAATGTTGCTAGGAATTTCACGATGGATAATTTTTTCAAATATGGTCATTAATTCACTTCTCCTTTTTCTTTTATTATATCATAAAGCTTTACCTCTAAAAGATTTAGTAAGCTAAAGGAGATTAAAAAAGATGTTTCCATTGGTTGAGATAAACGGATATTATGATATAATAAAAAGGAAGTGAGGTATAGTTAAATGAGAAAAATTCCAGTCGGTATTTCTGGTAGACACCTCCATTTATCTCAAGAACATTTAGAGATACTATTTGGAAAGGGCTACCAATTAACAAAATTAAAAGATTTAAGCCAACCAGACCAATATGCATGTGAGGAGAAGGTCGATGTTTATTCACCAGCGGGTAAACTTCAAGCCGGCGTTCGTATTTTAGGTCCGGTTCGTTCTCAAACACAAGTAGAAATTTCAAGAAGTGATGCCATTAGAGGTAAATTTGTAGCCCCTGTTAGATCCAGTGGTGACGTTAAAGGCAGTGGTGCCGCTAGATTAGTTGGTCCTAAAGGTGAAGTTGAAATCACAGAAGGTGTCATTATTGCCGACAGACATATTCATTTTTCACCAGAAGAAGCTAAAGAGTTTGGTGTACAAGATAGAGAAGTAGTGAGTATCTATGTTGAGGGTGAAAAAAGTGGTATCTTAGGGAATGTCTTATGTAGAGTATCACCAAAATTCCTTTTAGATTGTCATTTAGATACGGATGATGGTGCCGCTTTTGGTCTATCTAATGGAGATCAAGTTACACTAGTTAAACAATATAAAATAGAACATTAGCCTTTTATAAGGCTTTTTTTCTTAGAGGTTAATTATGTATAAAAAACTAGAGCGAAAAAAAGTATTTAGAGACCCTGTTTATGGATATATTAATGTAAAGTATCAATTAATAAGTGATTTAATTGATTCAAAAGCATTTCAAAGATTAAGAAGAATAACCCATTTAAGTGGGGTTAAAATGGTCTTTCATGGTGCCGAACATTCGAGGTTCAATCATAGTCTAGGGGTTTATAATCTAGCCATAAAACTTTTAGATGAAAACGATATTTTAGATCAATACTTCGATGAAAACCAAAAGATGATATTAATGATATCAGCACTACTACATGATATTGGGCACGGTCCATACTCACATGCCTTTGAGCGTGTTTTTAAACTTGATCATGAAGCTTATGGAGCAAATATAATCTTAAATGATCCAGAGATAAGCGGTTTATTAGATAACGCTTCTAAAGGATTAAAAGAAAGTGTTTCGAGTGTTTTATTGAAGACAGGAAAACACCCTGAAATTGAACAATTAGTGAGCAGTCAAATCGACATCGATCGACTAGATTATTTAGCTAGAGATGCTTACTACACAGGAGCGAACTACGGTAGATTAGATTTAGATCGAATTATTAGAATGATGGATGTGAAAGATGCAAATATTGTATACAAAGAAGGGGCAATTCACGCGATTGAAAATTATCTCGTAAGTAGATATCACATGTACTGGCAAGTCTATTATCATCCGGTTGCGAGAAGTTATGAAATTATGTTAGAAAAGATATTTTTAAGAATTTATGATTTAATTGAGCAACATAAATTAAATGATGAATACACAACCTTAATTAAAAAAGTCATTGAAAACAATGTGACATTAGATGAGTATTTAGAACTTGATGATTTTTATGTGAACGCATTTATTAAAAAATATGCCCATCATGAAGATTCAATTTTAAGTGATCTATGTTCGTCATTTTTAAATCGAAAATTATTTGATTATGTTGAATTTACAGAAAACAATTTAACCAAAATTAGCGAGATTGTTCAAAAATATAAAGATAATCCTTACTTTATTGAAGAAGAGGTTGTCTCACAAAAAACATACCTAATTAAGGATTATGATATTAAAGCGGAAGACATTCTAATTCTAACTAAACAACAAATAGTAAAACGGATAGATGAGGTATCCCCTATAATCAAAGGATTAATCTCATCAGGCATAAAAACAGAAAGAAAGTTGTATTTTAAACATGAATAGAGTTGTTGTTGTGGTAGAAGGGAACCACGATAAAGCAAAATTAAAAGAAATTTATAAAGATCTTACTATTATTACAACAAACGGTTCCGCGATAGATGAACAGGTTATTGAAGAACTTAAAATATTGTCTAAATCATATGAGATTATTTTGTTTTTAGATCCAGACCATGCCGGTAATAGAATAAGAAGAATCTTAACTAAAGCATTAGTCAATGTTAAACATGCCTATTTAAATCAAGAGGATGCGACAAGTACTAATCAAAAAAAGATTGGTATTGAACACGCTACAAAGGCTAAAATCATTGAGGCTTTAAAATTGGTCAAGCCAATTAAAAATGAAACAGATATTACAAAAGATTTTTTATTTGAGCACGGTTATATTGGACAACTTGATTCTAAGACAAAACGTTTAAATTTACTAAATGCTTTTAATATTGGATATACCAATTCTAAAGGATTAATAGAGAAATTAAATACCTTTGGAATAACTAAAAGTGAGGTAATTGCTTATGAGCGGTCCTAAAAAACAATACGGTCAAAACTTCTTAATTAATGAAACCGTTTTAAACAAAATAATTAATGCCAATGACTTAGTCGGTAAAACGGTTATTGAGATAGGACCGGGTCGAGGAGCATTATCTAAAAAATTGATAGAAAAAGCGAAAACTGTTTACGCTTTTGAGATAGACAAATCATTAAAAACTTATTTAAATCCACTTGAAGTTAATTATTCTAACTTCCAAGTTGTTTATGAAGATATCTTAAATGTAGATATTGATGAATTTTTAGAAACAAAAGGAATAGACGAGGCGATATGTGTTGCGAATATCCCATACTATATAACGGGACCGATTATTGAAAAATTGGTTCAAGAAAAAAGAATAAAAAGTTCAACTTTAATGGTACAAAAAGAAGTTGCAAACAGAATTACCGCAACTCCAAATAACCGGGAATATGGGGCATTGACTGTTTTACTAGGTTCTCAATATGAAATTAGAAAAATTATAAATGTTAAAAATACAAGTTTTTTCCCTGCACCAAAAGTTGATAGCGCAGTAATAAAACTGGATAGAACATTTAAATATCAACCCTCTATTGAAGATGAAGAATTCTTTGTTGGATTAGTGAATGGGTCATTTAAACAAAAAAGAAAAACATTACTAAATAATCTATCGGATTATTTTAAAGTTTCGAAACAAGTTCTAGAAAATAAGATAACTTTAATCAATCCTGATTTTAATCCACTTGCACGAGCTGAAAGTTTAAGTGTTGAAGATTTTATCATGCTATCTAATAATCTATATATTTCTGAAAAAGCTTATGCAAAGATTAATTTATCATTAGAAGTGACAGGCACATCCGGAAATTATCACGATTTAGAAAGTATTGTTGTGCCAATAAACGTATATGACACTTTGTTATTTGAATTATCGGAAAAAGATGAGGTTGTTTCAAATATTGAAATTATGAATAACAATATCTATGGTGCCATTAAGTTATTTAAAGATACATTTAATATTGATAAACAGGTTAAAATAACGGTTGATAAAAAAATTCCAATTGGTTATGGTTTAGGGGGCTCAAGTGCTGATATAAGTGCTACCTTAAGAGGATTGAACAGATTATTCAAACTAAATAAACCTTTAAGTGAACTAGAACCTCTCGCAAATAAGCTAGGGAGCGATACGTTGTTTTGTTTGTACAATAAGAGAGCTTTTATTTATGGAAGAGGCGATAAAATTAGGTTTTATGATTCTAAAGAAAAACTTAAATTTTTAGTTATTTATCCAGAAGTATCTCTTCAAACTAAAGATGTATTTAATGTATTTGATAATTTAAATGAAAAACCGGTATATCACGGTTTTGAAACTTATTTAATCAAAGAGGATTATAATAATCTCATATTATATATGAAAAATGATTTACTAAACGCTTCGTTTAAGATAAATGAATCTCTAAAAAACTTATATGAAAGTTTATCTAATGAGGGTTTAAATGTTCATATGTCAGGATCAGGTCCAGCCATGTTTTTAGTAAATCCAACACGAAATGAAAAGAAAAAAGCTGCCCAAATTTTAAGAAAAAATGTAAAATTAGAAACAGCTGAAGAAATCTAAATATAAATTGTTATAATAGTCATAGGAGGCTTAAACGAAATGATAGTAGATGGAAAAAAAGTTCAATTATTTGCCCTTTCTTCAAATAAAAAAATTGCTGAAGAAATTTCTAGAGAATCGGGCATTCCCTTGTCAAGCTGTACAATCTCAAGATTTGCTGATGGGGAAATCAGTATTAATATTGAGGAATCAGTAAGAGGGAACCACATTTTCGTGGTACAATCAACTTCCAAACCAGTCAACGAAAATCTAATGGAAGTATTAATTATGTGTGATGCTTTAAAAAGAGCTAGTGCATCTTCAATAACAATTATTATGCCTTATTTTGGTTATTCAAGACAAGATAGAAAAGCAAAATCAAGACAACCGATTACTGCGAAACTCGTTGCTGATTTAATTCAAACTGCTGGCGCAAATCGTGTCATAAGTATAGATTTACATGCGGGGCAAATTCAAGGATTCTTTGATATCCCAATCGATAATTTTCCAGCTGCACCACTTCTCGCTAGTCGATTTGATAAAATTAGAAATGAAGATATCGTTGTTGTATCACCCGACCACGGGGGCACTACCAGAGCTAGAGCGTTCGCAAGGTTTTTTGATGCCTCTATTGCGATTATTGATAAAAGAAGACCAGAACCGAATGTTGCTGTTGCAATGAATGTTATCGGAGAGGTTAAAGGAAAAACTTGTATCCTTATTGATGATATCATTGATACCGGAGGTACTTTGGTAGCTGCTACAGATGCATTGTTAGCAGAAGGAGCAGTTAAAGTTTATGGTTGTGCTACTCACGCTGTCTTTTCAGATGATGCATTAAATAGATTAGAAAATTCTAGAATGGGAAAAATTGTTGTAACCAATACAATCGATCATCCAGAATTTAAATCTTCTAAAAAAATTATCGTTTTATCAATCGGTGAACTACTAGGTAAATCCATCTGCAACATCGTAAAAGATGAACCAATCAGCCAAATTTTTGAAAATATTTATAAAGATAGAGACAAAGCATGAAACTAATTATTGGGCTTGGTAACCCTGGTGAAAAATATGAAGCAACTAGACATAATGTCGGATATGATGCTTTAAGTTTATTCGCTGAAGCCAACCAAATTACTTTTAAATATGAGCCTTCCTATGAGGGAATGATTGGAACATACCTAAAAGATGGTAAGAAAGCAATTTTATTAAAGCCAACCACATTTATGAATTTATCGGGTAGAAGTGTATTTAAAGTTATGAACTACTTTAAAATAGACATCACGGATATTTTAGTCATAAGCGATGATGCAAACCTTGAACTTGGTCAATTAAGATTAAGGTTATCAGGTAGCGATGGTGGCCATAATGGATTGAAAGATATCATCCGTATACTAGAAACAGATAACTTTAAACGGTTAAGAATTGGAATTTCAAAGAACGGAAACATGATTGATTTTGTTTTAAAGAAATTCTCAAAAAAAGAACGTGAAGTTATCAATATTAGTTTAAATGAAACAACATATTTACTGACTGACTTCATTGAAGATGTGGACTTTGAAAGAATTATGACAAAGTTTAATTCAAAAAAGCAGTAAAAACTAAAAATTTTAACACAGGCGGTTTGTGAAAACCGTCCGTGTTTTGACGTCTTGAGGTAAAATGGATACTATAATAAAACATTATAAACAACTAAATACATTTAATAAAATTATCCAACTATCGGGTGGTCTTTTGATTACAGACTTAACAGATAATTTCTTATCTAGTCTAATAGCAACTGACTATTGTGAGGGGAATAACACTATCTTTGTAGTATTACCTAACTTATCAAAAGCACAACTATACTATGATATGTTAAGTAGTATTTTAGAACCTGAAGACGTATTGTTTTATCCTTCAGATGAACCTTTAACAAATCTATTGGCATTATCTTCAAAAACATTTAAAATAGAACGCATTTTTACAATTGGTGAATTAGTTGAGGGAAATAAGAAAGTAGTTGTTTTAAATCAAGCAGCTATTCAAAATAAAGTATTAAATAAATCTAATTGGCTTAATGCAATCCTAAACTTAAAAATTGGTGATAACTATGATTTACACGAACTGGCAGAAAGATTAGTGACTTATGGGTATGATAGACAGTACCAAGTTCTAAAAACGGGGGAATTTAGTATTAGAGGGTCAATCTTTGATATTTATCCAATTGGTGCTGAAAAACCGTTTAGAATTGACTTTTTTGATACTGAGATTGACACAATTAAACTATTTGATCCTGAAACTCAAGTATCTATAGGTAGAACTGAAACGGTTAAAATATTACCTATAAATGAATTATTCTATAGTGATAAGCAAAAGGATGAAGTTGTCTTAAAAATTGAGAAGTATCTTGAAAATAATCTATTATCAGAACTAGAAAAAGATAAAACAAATGACGATTTGGATCAATTATACAATAGAGAAAATTTAGAAAATTTAAAACAATATATTCCTTTTTTTAATGAAACGGAAAATTGTTTATTTGATTTCGTCACTAATCGAAAAATCTATTTTGTCGCCATTGATAAAATGAAACTAAACGAAGACCGAGTTCATGAAGATTTAAACAGCTATGTTTCTACTGAGAAAATTGCATTATATGCAGGTATTCCATTTTTAATTGACTTGAATGATTTGTTGAAATATGAGCATCACGAAGCTAAGATGATCGGGACCGAAATGGATAAAAACCCATTTAGAGTATATGCTAGAGAAGTGATTTCTTATCAGGGAAATGACCATACTTTTATTAATGAACTTAAAACTACTCAAGAGATGATGGTTGTGGGGTTTATTCAAGAATCTAGATTTCTTAAATTTAGAACCTCTTTAGAATTAGAAGAAATCCCTTTCGAGATCAATCCAAATAGAATCAAACAAAATCAAATTAATATCTTTTATCCTTCTAATTTATTAAGTTTTACACTATATCATTCAAATATGACCTTTATGAATGAGTCGGACATATATGATTTTAAAACACATAAAAGAAAGATTCGTTATAAATCAGTATTGAGTGAAACAGTTAAAATTGGTCATATAAATGATCTTCAAACGGGAGATTATGTTGTTCACTATGATTATGGGATTGGTGAATATAAGGGCATAAAAACCATGGAGTTATCCGGGTATAAAAGAGATTATATCCATATTGGTTATTATGGCACTGATTATCTTTATATACCAGTGGATCAAATTGATAAAATATTAAAATATTCTTCAAAAGAAGGTCATGTTCCTAGCTTAACGAAACTTGGAACCAACCAATGGTCAAACACCAAGAAGAGAATCAAAAAGAAGTTGAACGATCTATCTGACCGTCTTTTACAACTATACGCAGAAAGAGAAGAGGCCAAAGGATTTAAATTCTTACCAAATGAAAAAATGCATGAAGACTTTGCAAGAGATTTTGAGTACATAGAAACACCAGATCAAATCAAAGCTATAGAAGCTGTTACAAAAGATATGGAAAGTGAAAAACCAATGGATCGGTTGATTTGTGGGGATGTAGGTTATGGTAAGACAGAGGTTGCCATGCGAGCGGCATTCAAAGCTGTCTTTAGTGGGAAACAAGTAGCTTACTTAGTTCCAACGACTGTACTTGCTAGACAGCATTACAACGCTTTTAAGAAACGTTTTGATTCTTACGGGATTACAGTTGAAATATTAAGTAGATTTGTGAGTACAAAAAATCAAACCTCTTTAGTTAAAAAAATCAAACAAGGCTTAGTAGATATTGTGATAGGCACACATCGATTATTAAGTAAAGATATCGTATTTAAAGACTTGGGTTTATTGGTCATAGATGAAGAACAGCGTTTTGGAGTTGAACACAAAGAAAAGATTAAAGAAATGAAGACGAATATTGATTGTTTATCTCTATCCGCAACCCCAATCCCAAGAACACTTCAAATGTCGCTTGTTGGAATAAAAGACTTATCCATGATTGAAACCCCTCCACTCAACAGATATCCTATTCAAACATATATATTAGAAAGACATCCTTCGATTGTTAAAGAAGCAATCGAAAGGGAAATCGCAAGAGGCGGCCAAGTGTATTATTTATACAATAAAGTGTATGATATTGATTTAATGAGTTTAAAAATTAAAGAGTTGGTGCCTGAAGCTAAAGTGGCGTTTGCTCATGGTAAATTAAACAGGGATGAACTTCAAGATGTCATTAGTGATTTCGTTGATAAGAGATTTGATGTACTGGTATCAACCACTATTATAGAAACAGGTATTGATATTCCTAATACCAATACCTTGATTATTCATGATGCTGATAAATTTGGATTATCTCAACTTTATCAAATTAGAGGTAGAGTGGGTAGAAGTGATAAGATAGCCTATGCTTATATGATGTATGATCGTAAAAAGGTCTTATCAGATGACGCTTCTAAAAGACTTAAAACCATTAAAGACTTTCAAGAATTAGGCAGTGGGTTTAAGATTGCAATGCGTGATCTTTCAATACGTGGTGCAGGTGATTTATTAGGAGAAGAACAATCCGGATTTATTGATAGCGTTGGGTTAGAAGTTTATTTGAAGATGTTAGAAGAAGTGATTGAAGAAAAACGAGGAATTAAAAAACCAGTTGAAGCAGCCGAAGATCCAACAATATTATCAGAAAGACACATTGATCAATCTTATATTTCTAATGATGAAGTGAGACTTGAAATTCATAGACGTATTAGTACAATCAATAATTTAAATGATGCGAATAATTTAGTAATAGAACTAGAAGACAGGTTTGGTCATGTAACTGATGAACTCAAAGAATACATGTATGAAAAACTTTTTAGAAAATTATCTGGTCAACTAGGGGTTGAAAAAACACTTAAATCTAAGATTGATTTAACAATTATTTTATCGATTGAAGCCTCTAAAAGGGTTAATGGAGAAAAGCTTTTTATGGCGATTGAAGAAACAGACAACAAGATTAAATTGTCTTACCTACATGATAGGGTTCATATTACGCTTGTTTTCGATGGAACAACGAAACATTATTTGATACAAATGATTGAATATTTATCACTCGTTTTAGAAGATTAATTAAGCATGAAAATTGGTTTGACTAATGGTTTAATTAATGTTAATATCGATTTGGTTTTTTGTAATAATAGGAGGGTCATATGAAATACGATGTAATAATTGTTGGTGCTGGTCCAGCTGGTTTGTATGGTGCTTATGAGTACGCATTAAAAAACCCAGAATTTAAGGTTTTAATGCTTGATAGAGGACATAGTATTAAAAATAGAAAATGTCCAATTTTGATGGGGAAACTAACTAAATGTCCTGTTGATACAAAAGGTCATGCTGGATGTCATCCAGCTTGTTCTATTACTTCAGGATTCGGTGGATCAGGGGCTTATTCAGATGGTAAGTTTAATATTACCAGTCAATTCGGTGGTTGGATGACTGACTATTTAAGTGACACTGAAGTTGAAAATTTAATTGAGTATGTTGATTCTATAAATCTAAGCCACGGAGCCACTAATGAAATAACAGACCCTACGACTGAAGCAGTTAGAGAAATCGAGAAAAAAGCATTAGCGGTTGGCTTAAAATTATTAAGATCGCGCGTTAGACATTTAGGGACTGAGGAAAACCTCTTAATTATGAAATCGATACATGCTTGGTTGGAAGAAAGAATTGAAATGCGTTTTAAAACAAACGTTACCGATATTCTTGTTGATAACAATCGTATTAAAGGGGTTGTATTAGAAGACGGAACCGAACTATTAGCAGATAATGTTGTTATAGCTGTAGGAAGAGAAGGGGCAACCACTTTAACTCAATTATGTAAAAACCATAAAATTCCGATGTCAAACAATCACGTTGATATTGGTGTAAGGGTAGAAACAAATGATTTAATTATGGAAGAAATTAATAAACATTTATATGAAGGAAAGTTTATTTATAATACATCTGTAGGCACACAAGTAAGAACTTTTTGTTCAAACCCAAGTGGGCATGTTGTTATTGAAAACCAAAGTGGGACAATGTTAGTTAATGGTCATTCATTTAGAGATCCTAAATTAGGATCCCACAATACAAACTTTGCGTTATTGGTGTCTCATAAATTTAATGAACCATTTAATGAACCAAACGAGTTTGCCCACATGATTGGTAGACTTGCCAACAGATTATCTATGGGTGGTGTGATTGTTCAAAAATATGGTGACATTATAAAAGGAAGAAGAACGACAGAAAAAAGACTTAAAGAAGGATTTGTTACACCATCATTAAAAGAAGCTTTGCCTGGTGATTTAGGATTGGTTCTTCCATATAATACGATGAAAAGTTTAATTGAAATGGTTGAAGCGTTAAATCATGTCACACCTGGAATAGCCTCAGAACATACATTATTCTATGGCGTTGAAACTAAATTCTACAGTGCAAGACCAGAGGTTGATAAGAACTTTGAAACAAGAATTAAAGGACTTTATATGGCCGGAGATGGCGCCGGTATTACAAGAGGTTTAGCACAAGCTGGCGCAAATGGTGTTTATATTGCACGACATATCTTAAGTGAGGTAACAAAATGAAAACATTGGTTATTATTGGAACTCAATGGGGCGATGAAGGCAAAGGGAAAATAACGGATTACCTAGCTCAACAGGCAGATGTAATTTGTAGATTTCAAGGTGGGAATAATGCTGGTCACACCATTGTTATTGGTAAAAATAAATACGCTTTACAATTAATTCCTTCCGGGATATTTAATCCCCATGCAATTAATGTCATGGCTAACGGAATGGTTATTAATCCCAAAGCTTTAATTGAAGAAATGGCTAAGATTAATTCAAGAGAATTTAAACTATATATTAGTGATAGAGCACACATTGTGATGCCATACCATATTGATTTAGACGGAGCCAGTGAAAACACCTTAACAAACAAGATAGGGACAACTAAAAAAGGTATTGGGCCAGCTTATCAAGACAAGAGTGCGAGACTAGGGATAAGAATGGGTGATTTACTAGACCCTGTAATTTTAGAAGAAAGACTGAAAGAAGTTTTACCTCACAAAAATCTAGCCTTAAAATCATATGGTCTTCCCACTTATGATATAAAAGAACTATTAAAAAACTTAATTAGTTATGGCAAACAATTAAAACCATTTATTACTGATACATCACGTCTATTAAATGACTCTATTGCTATAGGAAAAAAAGTATTATTTGAAGGTGCTCAAGGTACTTTATTATGTCTAGATCATGGTACATACCCTTTTGTAACATCATCAAGCCCAACTGCAGCGAGTGTTCCATTAAATACAGGGCTTGCGCCTTGGTTAATTGAAGGAGCAATTGGCGTAACTAAAGCTTATTCTACTAGAGTCGGTGAAGGCGCCTTTCCAACTGAAATTAACGGTGATTTAGCGAACTATATAAGAGAAAAAGGGCATGAGTACGGAACCGTTACAGGTAGGCCAAGAAGAGTGGGATATCTTGATTTAGTCGTAATTAACCATTCTAAACAAGTAGGTGGACTAAAATATCTAGCCATTACATTATTGGATGTATTAACTGGCATTGATGAATTGAAAGTATGTGTAGGGTATGAATTAGAGGGTAAAGAAATTAATTATATACCATCCAATATAACTAAATTTAGTAAAGTTAAACCTATTTACCAAACATTGCCTGGCTGGCAAGAAGACATTACGCATGTTAGATCATTTAAAGAATTACCTATCAATGCTCAAAACTATATTAAGTTTATTGAATCAGTAACAAATCTTGAAGTGGCTATATTTAGTGTGGGACCAGATAGAAGTCAAACTGTTACACTTAAAGATTTATTTTAAGACCCTTTTTAGGGTCTTTTTTAATCATATTAGGTGTTGACTTTCTCTATATAATCATTAGAAAATATGATATACTAAAAATGATAAAACATTCGGGAGGAAAAAATGAAATCAGATTTAGATATTACAAAAAATGTTGAAGCTAAACCCATTCACTTAGTTGCACAAAAACTCGGAATTAAAGAAACAGAATTGGAACCTTATGGACATGATATGGGGAAAGTTAGTTTATCTATTTATGACCGATTAAAAGACAATGTTGATGGCAAACTTGTCTTGGTCAGCGCGATTACACCAACACCATTTGGTGAAGGTAAAACGACTATCTCTATAGGGTTAACGGATGGTTTAAATAGAATTGGAAAAAGTACAATTGGTTGTTTAAGAGAACCTTCTTTAGGACCTGTTTTAGGGATGAAGGGGGGAGCTACCGGTGGTGGTTTAGCACAAATTATCCCCAGAGAAAAAATTAATCTCCATTTCACAGGTGATTTACATGCAATCTCGGCAGCACATAACTTTTTAAGTGCCGCTATTGATAACCATCTTCACTATGGAAATCAATTAAATTTAGATGAGAAAAAAATAGTTTGGCCAAGAACGATGGACATGAATGATAGAGCTATTAGAAAAGTCGGTACACTATACCGAGATGATAACTTTATTATTACCGCAGCCAGTGAAATAATGGCTATTTTTTCATTGGCATCTAGTCTTAAAAACCTAAAAGAAAGAATTGACAATATCTTAATTGCATATGACAAAGATGGGAACGAAGTTTATGCCAAGAGTCTAAACATTACCGAGGCAATGGTTGTTCTCTTAAAAGAAGCGATTCAACCAAATCTAGTCCAAACATTAGAACATAATCCAGTGTTCGTTCATGGGGGACCATTTGCGAATATTGCACACGGCTGTAATAGCTTAATGGCAACTAGAACCGCTTTAAAATTAGGGGAATTTGTTGTGACAGAAGCTGGATTTGGTGCTGATTTAGGGTTGGAAAAGTTTTTAGATATTAAAACGGAATATTTAAAAAAGTCTCCTGATGTTGTGGTTTTAGTTGCGACAATAAGAGCCCTTAAATTTCACGGATTTGAAAGCGAAGAAGTTAGTTCATTAGAAGCGTTAAAAATAGGAGTTGAAAATATTGCTCGACATACAAACAATATTAAGAAATTTGGGATACCTTATATAATTGCCATAAATCATTTTAAAGATGATACAAAAGAAGAAATTGAATATTTAATTAATTGGGCTAAAGAGCATAATCATCCGATTTCCTTTGTTGATAGTTTTATTGAAGGTTCAAAGGGAGCGGTTGATTTAGCGACTAAAGTCGTCGGGTTATCAAATCAAGTAAAATCATTTAAGCGTTTATATGACCTAAAAGATGATTTATATGAGAAAGTTAATAAGATTGCAACGTCTATTTATGGGGCAAATGGTGTTTCTTATAGTAAACAAGCTAAAGAAAAATTAGATTTGTTAAATGAGAAATATCATGATTTACCAATATGTATCGCAAAAACGCCGCTGTCATTTTCCAATGATGCAAAAAAGCGTGGATCAATATATGATTTTGAATTATCGATTTCAGATGCACGTGTATCAAGAGGAGCTGGGTTCGTGGTTGTACTAACTAAAGGAATAGTGACAATGCCTGGCTTGCCTGAAATACCAAATGGAGAAAAGATGTTTATTGATGATGATGGAAACATTTCAGGGAAATTGTAGGTGATTAAATGTTGATGGACGGAAAAGCAACCGCTCTAAGATTAGAAGAATCATTAAAAATTGAAGTTTCAAATTTAGTCAATAAATACGGAAGAGCCCCTAAATTAGTTGTTATATTAGTGGGAAACAATCCCGCAAGTGTTTCTTATGTTAAATCAAAGGAGAAAGCATGTAAAAGAGTTGGTATTAATGGGATGACGTTAAGATTAACAGAAGATGTTTCAGAAGAACAACTCCTAAAAGTAATTGATGATTTAAATAAGGACGAAGGGGTAGATGGAATGATTGTTCAACTACCACTGCCCAAACACATTGATTGTGATAAAGTATTAAACGAAATCGATTCAAAAAAAGATGTTGACGGTTTGAGTTTATTAAATGCGGGTAGGCTTTCAAACAGACAAAAAGGCTTATTACCAGCAACACCTAAGGGTGTTATGATGTTACTTGAACATTATAAGATTGAACTTAAAGGTATTCACGCAGTTGTTGTTGGAGCCTCTAATTTAGTTGGAGCACCAATGGCTAAACTACTTATTAATCATCATGCGACTGTAACGGTATGTCATATACATACGAAAGATTTAAAGTCATTTACTTTACAAGCTGATTTATTAGTCGTTGCCACAGGGGTTAAAAATCTAATTACGGGTGATATGGTTAAGCAAGGTGCAATTGTTGTGGATGTTGGAATTAACAAAATAGATGGTAGAATATATGGTGATGTTGATTATGAATCGGTTGCGCCAAAAACATCATTTATTACACCTGTTCCCGGTGGGGTTGGTCCGATGACAATCAGCGCTTTGATCCATAATGTTGTAGAAGCATTTAAAGAGGTTCACCATGATTGAAAGATATCAAAGAAAAATTTTTAAACACATTTGGAGTGAAGAAAACAAATATTCTCATATGTTAGATGTTGAAATAGCAGCAAGCACAGCTTGGTGCCGTTTTGGCTTGTTTGATGAGGATGCCTTAGAAGATATTAAACAAGCAACGTTTGATATTGATGAAATAAAAACTTTAGAACTTGAAACAAAACATGATGTCATAGCTTTTACTAGAAACTTATCAGAAAGAATGACTAGTGAAGCTAAAAAATGGATTCATTATGGACTTACATCAACTGATATTGTTGATACAACCAATGGTCTTTTATTAAAAGAAGCCAATGAATACTTAGAAGAAGATTTAGTCAACATGTTAGAAATACTAAAAGGATTGGCTTTAGAATACAAAGATACTTTATGTATGGGTAGAACTCATGGAATGCATGCTGATTTAACCAGTTTTGGATTAAAGTTCGTCTCGTTTTATGATGAATTTAGACGTCATCTAGAACGTTTTAAAATCGTTAGAAAAGAAGTTGAAGTGGGTTTATTTAGTGGAGCAGTTGGCAATTATGCCAACATAAACCCAACCGTTGAAAAAGATGCTTTGGCTTTATTAAATTTAGGAAGTCTTTCTATCACAACTCAAGTATTACCTCGTGATTTATACGCCAATTATATTCACATGATTGCGTTAATAGGAACCACTTTAGAAAAAATAGCTACTGAAATAAGACACTTATCACGTACTGAAGTAAAAGAAGTCAGTGAAGGATTTTCTAAAGGTCAAAAAGGATCTTCAGCAATGCCACAAAAAAAGAACCCGATATCTTCTGAGAATATATCAGGATTAGCTAGAGTTTTAAGAAGTTATGTCATGCCAACTTATGAAAATAATATCTTATGGCATGAAAGAGATATCTCGCATTCTTCAGTTGAAAGAATTATTTTATCTGATGCGACCACTCTACTTGATTACATGTTAAATAGAATGTATCAAGTTTTAGATAGTTTAGTGGTGTATCCTGATCAAATGAAACAAAATATTAAGCTGAGTTTTGATACAGTTTACTCGCAAAGAGTTATGAATAAACTTATTGAAGCAGAACTATCCAGAGAAGAAGCTTATGATCATATTCAGCAGTTAACTACGAAAGCTTATGAAGAAAAACGCTCGTTTATAGATATTTGTAAACAAGACCCGAAGATTAACCTTTTATTAACAAACGAAGATATAGAAGCGGCTCAAACCGAGGATTATTATTTTAAACATGTTGATAAAATTTATGAAGAAGTCTTCAAGCATAATATTTGATAAGACCTTATTTCAACTATATAATATTATTATAAATAAGAATAAGGAGATTAATAAAAATGAAAGATATTTTAGTCGTTTATTGGACAGCAACAGGAAACACTGAAGAAATGGCAAAAGCATTAGCCGAAGTCACAGATGCAGATTTGTACACAATTGATGAGATTTCACCTGAAGATACATTGAAATATGATAAAATTGCTTTTGGATGCCCAGCAATGGGAGATACATTCGAAGAAGCAGAAGAATTCTTTGATTGGTATGAACAACTTGAATATCAATTAGATGGTAAAAAGGTTGCAATCTTTGGATCATTTGGTTGGGGTTCAGGTGAATGGATGGAAGATTGGGCTGAAAGAATGAGCCATTTAGACGTTAATTTTTTTGAAGAACCACTTATGGCAAACGAAGCGCCATCTTCAGATGAATTAGAAAACATTCAAGCATTTGGAGCACGTTTTAAATCATTTTAATTAAAAGGGCTTAAGCCCTTTTTTTCTTTATTAATTGTGTAAAAAAAACGTTTATAAATATAGAAATCGCTTTCTAATAGACGTAAAAATAATTCTCTTGTATAATAAAAATTGTATTCAAGATATATCGTATATTTGCCAAATAGGTGGCGAGTCTCTACCATGAACCTTAATTCATGACTACGATGTGAACCCTTTTTCTTTATGGTTTCATATTGATAGAGAGCCGTCCAAGGACGCTCTTTTTATTTTTTATATGAAGTATATATTGAATACAATCTCATAATAAGGAAAAGGAGAAAGAAAAATGGGATCGATTAAAAGGTTTTTCAAATTAGAGGAAAATGGTTCAAACATCTCTAAAGAAGTGATAGCAGGTTTAACCACATTCTTCGCAATGGTTTACATTATATTCGTAAACCCTAACATTTTATCAGATGCAGGAATGCCATGGGGTGGCGTGTTTGTTGCGACCATATTAGCTACTGTTATTGGAACTTTAGTTATGGGTTTTTTCGCCAATGTGCCTTATGCAGTCGCACCAGGAATGGGGTTAAATGCTTTATTCACATATACTATTGTTATAACAATGGGATTTACTTGGCAAGAAGGTTTGGCGATTGTTCTTATTTCAGGGATAATTAATATTATTATCACTGTTACGCGTGTTAGAAAATCAATAGTACTTGCCATTCCAAAATCCATTCAAGCTGCAATAGGTGGTGGAATCGGATTATTCATAGCCTATATTGGCATGATTAATGCTGGTTTTGTTCAATTTGGTGCTGTTCCTGAACTTGCGAATTTCAACAGTCCAACTGTTTTAGTTGCGGTTATTGGCTTGATAGTAACCATCGTCTTATTACTATTAAAAGTTAAAGGTGCCATTTTAATTGGGATTATTATTGGTACTGTAGTTGGAATTCCTTTTGGGATTACTGATGCCGCATCATTAGGACAAGCTTCTACATGGAGTTTTGGTAATGTATGGGGTGATTTTGGAGAAACATTCTTTGCCGCATTTGATGGATTTGGTACAATGTTTACAGATTGGACAAGAATCCCAATGATCTTATTAGCCGTATTTGCTTTTAGTCTATCTGATACATTTGATACAATTGGAACATTTATTGGTACTGGTAGACAAAGTGGAATTTTTACGGATGAAGATATTAAATCAATTGAAAATTCCAAAGGGATGCATTCTAAAATGGAAAAAGCATTATTTGCTGACTCTATTGCAACTTCTGTTGGTGCATTGTTAGGAACTTCATCCACAACTACTTATGTAGAATCTAGTGCAGGTATAAATGCCGGTGGTAGAACTGGTTTAACCAGTGTTGTTGTGGCAATCTTATTTGCTTTAATGTTACTAATTAGTCCTATTGCAGGAATTGTACCCGGTGCCGCTACAGCACCAGCTTTAATTATTGTTGGAGTTATGATGGTTGGGTCATTTGCTGATATTGATTGGCATAACTTTGAAGAAGTTTTACCTGTATTCTTTACGATTATTTTCATGGTAGTTACATACTCAATTACCAATGGTATCGCAATCGGATTTATTGTATATGTGGTAACTAAAGTTGTTGTTGGTAAATATAAAGAAATTCACCCTATTATTTGGGGTTCATCGTTAATATTTATTGTATATTTCTTATTAATGGCATTAAAAGCCGCAGCAATTATCTAATAAATATACTTACAAATACACCCTCAAACCTAAAATGGGGGTGTTTTTTTTATACGATTATGATAAAATGATGTAAGTAGGTGAAAACATGAATATATGGCACAATATTGACAAAAAAAGAATTACACCGAGCTCTTTTATAGCTTGTATAGAAATATCAAAAGGTTCAAAGAAAAAATATGAACTTGATAAAGAAACGGGTATGATCATCTTAGACAGAGTATTATACACTTCAACACACTATCCCGCCAATTACGGGTTTATTCCTAAAACTTATGCATCTGATGATGACCCATTAGATGTATTAGTTCTTTGTAGTGAAGATATAGAACCATTGAGTTTAGTAAAATGTAAACCGATAGGCGTTATCTCAATGATTGATTCGGATCAAGTTGATGAAAAGATTATTGCGGTTGCAACTGGCGATCCATCTTTATCACATTTTGAAGAATTAGAAGACTTACCAAGACATTTGGTAAGTGAAATGCACCACTTTTTTCAAGTATACAAATCTTTAGAAAACAAAAAGACTTATGTACTTGACGTTGGGGATAGAAAAAAAGCAGAAGATTTAATAAGAATTGCGATGAATCGTTATGATGAGGAGTTTGATCAATAAATGGGACGCGCGCATGAAGTAAGAAAAGTTGCTATGGCAAAAACGGCAGCTAAAAAGAGTAAATTATACGCCAAATATGGAAAAGAAATCTATATGGCCGCAAAATCCGGATTACCAGATCCAGATACTAACCTTAATTTAAAAAGAATAATAGATAGAGCTAGAAAAGACCAAGTACCTAGTGATGTTATTGATAGAGCTATTGAAAAATCAAAAGGAACTTCTGATGAAAGTTATGCACTAGCACGATATGAGTTTTTTGGCCCAGGTGGCTCACAATTTATAGTAGAATGCTTAACTGATAACCCTAATAGAACCGTCTCTGATGTGAGAGCGTGTTTTACTAAAATAGGTGGTAAAGTTGGTTCGGTTCTACATATGTTCGAACACCGTTCTATGTTTAGTTTTGAAGGGTTGAATGAAGAACAGGTATTAGAAGCCTTAATTGAGGGTGGAGCTGATATTGTTGATATGGAAGAAGAAGACGGTTTTGTTACCGTATATGGTGAACAACAATCTTATAACGATATTAGAACAGCATTACTAAATAAATTTCCAGACCTCGATTTACAAGTAGATGAAATAGTATGGTTACCATTATCTTATATTGAGCTAACTGATGCGCATGAAATTGAACAATTTGAGCGCCTCATGGGATTGCTCGATGATGTAGAAGATGTTCAAAACATATATCATAATATTTCTAATCAAGACGAATAAGACGCTTTTTTGCGTCTTTTTTCTATATTCTTGATTGCAAATCACTTGACATTCTTGTATAATAAATGAGGTAGAAAAAGGGGGATTTTTTGTGAAAGAACTTATGACGCAAATTCAAGTCACTAAAACACTTATGCGAATAAGCCACGAAATAATCGAAAGACATACTGAACTAGATAATTTGGTCCTCCTAGGTATAAAAACAAAAGGGGTACCAATTGCACATAAATTAAGTGAATTTATACATAATTTTTCAGGCATAAAAATACCTGCTTTTGAGATTGATATCTCTCAATATCGAGATGATGAAAAAAGGACAATTCATGGTGAAAAACTATCGACTGAAGTATATGGGAAGCACGTT
Source organism: Acholeplasmataceae bacterium (assembly GCA_028685975.1). GTDB lineage: Bacteria > Bacillota_I > Bacilli_A > Acholeplasmatales > UBA5453 > UBA5409. The sequence continues at coordinate 21,307 of JAQUCY010000003.1, forward strand.
ATTTTAGTAGATGATGTCCTTTATACTGGTAGAAGCGTTAGGGCTGCAATGGATGCAATTATGGATTTAGGAAGAGCGAAAACCATTCAACTAGCTGTACTGGTTGATAGAGGTCATAGAGAATTACCAATTAGAGCCGATTATGTCGGAAAGAATGTACCTACTTCAAAGAATGAAGAAATATATTTTGATATAACAAACCAAACGGTATACTTAAAAGAGGTCACTGATGAAAGATAAATTAATAGAAAATGCAATTTTTTGTGAACAAAAACGTCAAAACGAACATATCGAGCTCATCGCAAGTGAAAACTTTGTTTCAAAAGATGTCTTAGAAGCTCAGGGTAGCATCTTTACCAATAAATATGCAGAAGGGTATCCAAATAAACGTTATTATGGAGGCTGTGAGTATGCTGATGTTGTTGAACAAGCGGCTATTGATAGAGCAAAATTATTGTTTAAGGCAAACTACGCAAATGTCCAGCCACATTCTGGTTCACAAGCTAACATGGCTGCGATTCGCTCATTAATAAAACATGGTGATAAAATACTAGGAATGAAACTTGATAGCGGTGGGCATTTAACACATGGTTATAAGTTGTCATTTTCAGGTCAAGATTATGTAGGTGTTACCTACAGTGTGGATCCAAAAACTGAGTTAATCAACTATGATGAAGTATTAGAAATAGCTAGAAAAGAAAAACCTCAACTGATTATTGCTGGGGCAAGTGCTTATTCAAGAAGTATAGATTTTAAAAAGTTTAGGCAAATTGCTGATGAAGTTGGGGCATATTTGTTAGTAGATATGGCACATATCGCAGGATTAATTGCGGCAGGACATCATCAAAACCCAGTACCCTATGCTCATGTGGTTACTTCGACCACCCATAAAACATTAAGAGGCCCTCGAGGCGGCTTAATTTTATGTAACGATGAAGAAATCGCAAAAGCCATTGATAAAAATGTGTTTCCGGGAACTCAAGGTGGTCCTTTAATGCATATTATCGCGGCAAAAGCTGTTAGTTTTAATGAAGCTTTAAACGATTCATTTAAAGAATACGGGAACCAAGTTATCTTAAATGCACAAGCTTTATCAAAAAGACTCACCGAATTAGGCTATAGGATTATATCTGGTGGCACTGATAATCATATGGTTTTGGTTGATACATATGGACCAAAAGGGATAACAGGTAAAGAAGCTGAAACGGTTTTAGGTAGCGTAAATATTACAATAAATAAAAACCAAATTCCATTTGATACTTTAAAACCAATGGTTACATCTGGTATTAGGTTAGGTAGTGCAGCAATGACCACCAAAGGTTTTAAAGAAGAACAAATGATAGAAATGGCTAATTTAATAGATGAAACACTTGAAAATAAAAATAATTTAGATAAGCTACAACAAATAAAAGAAAGGGTAATCCAACTGGTAAAAAATTACCAAATATACTAGGATGGTGAAAATATGACAGAAAAAACAAGATTTATTCCCGATGGTAAAGCGGAAAGAAAGCATCAACCAATTATTGATTATAAAGATGCAAAATATCTTTATTTCCCAACGATTGATTTGAGATGCCCATCAGGGGAATCATGTGTTATTGACGGACAATATGTCAAGGTAGGTGAGCTCATTGGAACAAGACATGGTTCTTTCTTTGATCAACCAATTTATTCTACCGTAAGTGGTAAGGTAATAGGGATTGAAAAGAAACTTCATGGTTCTGGCCAATTAGTTGACTGTATGATTATTGAAAATGATTTTAAGTATACACTTCATGAAAATTGTGTACCAAGAACAGAACAAGAAATAGATGAAATGACTAAAGAAGAGTTCATTGAAATTATTGAAAGATCTGGATTAGGTGGTTTAGGTGGATCAGGATTTCCAACCTTTGTGAAGTTTAAAACTGATAAACCAATTGAATATATAATCGCAAATGGGGTTGAGTGTGAACCTTACATAATTAGTGACTATCAAATCATGTTAGATAAAACTGAAAGAATTATCCAAGGATTGACTTACACCATGAGAGCTATGAAAGCCCCTAAAGGTTTAATCGCGGTTAAGAAAAAATATCCTGAATTAAAAGAAGCTTTTGAAAGAGAATTAGTCAAATTTAAAGAATATGATATTAAAGTTGTTCCGGTTGGAAATTTCTATCCATCCGGTTGGGAAATCGCAACCATTAAGAGTGCTACAGGAATAAAAGTACCTGTGGGTAAACTAACTGCTGAATACGGTGTTATTGTTAGTAACGTTGCGACACTCTATGGTATCTATAGAGCAATCAAGAGAAGAATGCCAATTACCGAAAGATTCTTTTCAATTTCCGGTGAAGGGATTAAAGAACCAAAGAGTTTTAATGTTAGAATTGGAACACCAGTCATTGACTTAGTAGAAATGTGTAGTGGGTTTGTTGGTGATGAACCTAAAGTATTAATTAATGGCGGCCCAATGATGGGGACTAATTTGCCTAGTGAAGACTTTATTATCACTAAGACAACAACTTCTTTAATTGTCTTAAATGATAATCCAATTGAAGAAAACCCATGTATCCACTGTGCATCATGTATCTATTCATGTCCGGTTAATATTCAACCAATTACTATATTAGAAGCTTATAAACAAAGAGATAAAGAAGCGATTGAACATCTTCAAGTTAATAAATGTATTGAATGTGGCTTATGTAGTTATACTTGCCCATCCAAGATTCACTTAACTGAAGCGATGAGACAATCAAAACGCTTTATTAGGAAGTAGGGATAATATGACGACATTTGCAAAAGTAACTAGCCCATATATTCGTAAGGAAACTAGCGTTAAACGAATGATGACTGACGTTATCATTGCGTTGTTACCACTTGTAATATTTGCAATCTATCGATTTGGTATGAATGCGTTTATTAGAATATTGGTTGCGGTAGTATCCATGATATTAGTTGAAATTATTGTGGTAATGGTAAGACATAAACCACATCCAAGGGTTAAAGGTTTTCAAGCTAGATTTTTAGATAAACTAAAAAAAGTTAACATTACCAACATCGTAACCCCTGCAGTTAGTGCAACTATCTTTTCAATGATGATTCCATCGACATTACCAATTTACGTGGTATTTGTGGGGGCATCATTAGGAATTTTAGTTGGTAAAATGTTTTTCGGTGGATTAGGGGCAAATATCTTTAATCCAGCCGCAACAGCGTTTATTTTAGTACTGGTTTCATTTCCTTCACAATTTACTTATACAGGAATTGATGCCGTTGCTGGAGCAACGCCACTTGGTGCATTAGGCGGTAGTTTAGCCAACGTATCAACACTGGTTCAAAACTATTCATTGATGGATTTATTCTTAGGGAATATTCCTGGTGGCATGGGTGAAATTAGTAGTATCTTAATTATTATCGGTGGTATTTACATGTTTGTTAGAAAAGCTGCCGATTGGCGCATAACTGTGTCATTGTTAAGTGCCTTTTCAGTGTTAATATTAGTTGCATCCTTTGGACTAGGTTTAAATAACCCATTTGAAGTATTAGGATATCAATTGTTATCTGGTGGTTTATTGTTTGGTGCAGTATTTATGGCAACAGACCCAGTAACAGCACCAGTAACAAAACCTGGTAGATGGATTTTTGGGTTATTAATTGGATCACTTGTCGTACTAATTCGTTTGTTTGGTTCAAACGTTGAAGGTATGGCTTATGCAATATTAATTGGCAATATGTTTGCACCACTTATTGACTATTATAAATGGAGTAAAAATACTTATTCTTGGAAAATGATGGTTGGTTATAGTGTGGCTTTGGCAATTATTGCTGTAATTGTCTTTATTGGACTAGGAGGGCTAAACCTATGAAAGTATTTAAAACAGCCCTAGTGCTAACATTGGTTGGATTAGTTTGTGGGGTCGCTATTGGATTAACAAACTATATTACTGAACCAATTATTGAACGAAATGCTCAAGCAAGAGCAAGAGAAGCATATGTGGGATTCTTCAGTGACTTAACTGCAATTGAAACAGAAGAAGTTGAAGGCGACACATATGTTTATGAACAAGTTAAGATTATGAAAGATGAAGTGTTAATCGGTTATGTATTTAAGGCTAAAGGCACTAACCCAAGAGGTTTAATAGACTTAGCGGTAGCCGTTAGTTTAACAGGAGAAGTTAAAGGTGTTAAAATCTTAGCCAGTGAAAACACAGTAGGATTTTGGGACCAATATAATGATCCACTAGCTGAAAAAGCAGGCACTTTAGGCGAATTATCAGGTGTTGATGTGATTGCCGGTGTTACTCAATCAGGTAACTTAATTAACACACTAATTGGTGCTGCAAAAGCATATGGTCTTGAAATCATTGGTGGCGAAGTTGTTGTTGATCCATATGAAAATATTTTTGGAGCAAACACAACCGCTGAAGTTGATGAATCATTTACAACCACAGATATTTTGACAAAACGTGAAATCGTTAAAAATTCAAAAGATGTTGTTCAAGGATTTGCCTATACTGTAACAGGTACAGTAGAAGGTATTCCATACCATGATGGTCCAGCAAGAGTAACTTTACTAGTAGGTGTTGACTTATCCGGTAAAATTCTTGGTGTTGAAACATTGGTTAGTGAACATACAGAAAGTTACTATGAAATACACCTTCCTTATTTTACAAATTTAAAAGGTGCAGATCTTGAAGACTACAAATCAGTTGATACCATCGCTGGTGCAACTCTTTCATTAGGTTTAATTCAAGATTTATTAGACGCAGTTAAAGCAGTAGAGAATCCGTATGTTAAAGTATTTGGTGATTTTACTTCTAAAGAAATTGATTCAGCATTTACAGTAACTGAAACTATTACAGCTAAAGAAATTATTAAAGATGAAGGCGATGTTGTTATTGGGTATGCTTATACGGCAACCGGAACAGCAACAGGTATTCCAGGTCACGATAACCCAGAGCGCGTTACTTTGCTTGTTGGGGTAGATACAGAGGGTGTTGTTTTAGGGGTTTACACACTTGAATCAAACCATACACCTGGTTTCTATTGGAAACATTATCCTTATTTTGAATCTTTAGTTGGTGTTAATATTTCAACTTTTGATTCAGTGGATACCATCGCTGGTGCGACTATCTCACTAGGGTTAATTCAAGAGTTATTGAATGCAGTAAAGGCGGTGGCTTAAGATGATGACACGTGAAAATAAATGGTTAATCATTAACGCTTTTATCTTAATATTGGTAGGTGTTCTTTTCTTATTTGGTTACAATATGTATAAAGAACAATTAGTTGTTAATCAATATAAAGAGTACATTTCTACAGTTACTTCATTAAAAGAAGAAAAGGTAGAAGACTCAATCATTCAAAAGAAAATCACCTTAAAGAATGGTTCAGAAGTTGTTGGTTATGCTTATGTTGGTAGTGATTTCGCAGAAGGCATTCCCGGACATAATGAACCAAGTGAATTAAGAATTCAAGTGATTGTTGATAAGAATTTCGTTATTAAAAAAGTATTAATCGATTATTCTGAACACACACCAGATTTCGTGAAGTACGTTGAACAATATTTTGAAAAATTACCAGAAACAGCAATCATTGATTATAAAAAAGTTGATGAAGTTGCTGGAGCAAGTAAATACTCAATGCCTATTGTAAGAGAAATCTTAACCGAAGCAACCATATTATTAACTGGTAAAGAACCAAACCCAGCTGAATTACCTGATCCATATAAGAATATCTTTGAAAACTATGATTCTTATGAAGTAGATGCTACATTTACTGCAACAGATAAAGTTACAAAGAAAGAAATTGTTAAGGACGCAAGTGATGTTGTATTAGGGTATGCCTATACAGTAACTGGTACCGTAGAAGGTATTCCATACCATGATGGTCCAGCAAGAGTAACTTTACTTGTTGGGATTGATTTAGATGGTAAGATTATTGGCGTTGAAACACTAGTAAGTGAACACACTGCAAGTTTCTATGAAAAACATTTACCTTACTTTGGTGATTTAGGTGGTGTTGCTATAGCTGATTTTGAAACAGTTGATTCAGTAGCTGGTGCAACATTATCATTTAATTTAATTAAAGAGTTATTAAATGCAGTAAAGGCGGTGGCATAAGATGGAACAAACAGTAAAACTTAAAAAGAAAGATATCTTCTTAACGGGGATATTTAAAGAAAATGCTGTATTCATTATGCAACTTGGTATGTGTCCAGCCTTAGCTGTTTCAAATAGCTTTGAATCCGCTTTAGGGATGGCAATCATGGTTGTAATTGTGTTAATGATGACAAACGTAATTATTTCAGCATTAAGAAAAGTCATTCCAAATGAAGTTAGAATTCCAGCTTATATTGTTATTATTGCAACCTCAGTTACAATGTTAAAAATGTTTGTTGATGCATATGCACCAGCACTTGCAACAAGCCTTGGGATTTTCATTCCACTAATTACGGTTAACTGTATCGTCCTAGGTAGAGCAGAAGCATTCGCTAGTAAGAACACTGTTGGAGACTCATTGGTTGATGGTTTAGGTTCAGCTTTAGGTTTTGGTTTAGCAATTGTAGTGATTGCATTATTTAGAGAAGTCTTAGGGAAGGGTTCATTCACAATAGGTAAATTATTACCGCTTCCATTTGAATTTACATTCCAACTTTTCCCAAGTAAATTTGGTTTATCTATGTTAGTTCAACCAGCAGGAGCATTCCTAGTTATTGGTATTTTACTAGCAAGTATCGTAGCTTATCAAAACTATAAGACTTACCAACAAAAGATTAAGGGGGCTAGAAAATAATGGAATATTTAGGCATATTATTTGCATCATTAATTTCATCCATGCTCATTAACAACGTTCTACTTTCAACATTCTTAGGTATTTGTTCATTCTTAGGTGTTTCTAAGAAGATGAGTAATGTTTGGGGGATGAGTGCCGCTGTTATTGTAGTAATGGTGATCTCAACTGCTATTACATATCCACTTTATTTCTATGTTTTAGTTCCACTTGGAATTGGCTATATTGACACTATCGCATTCATTTTAGTTATTGCGGCAGTCGTTCAATTGATTGAAATGTTATTAAAACGTTATATGGAAGGTTTATATAGAGGTTTAGGGGTTTACCTACCTCTAATTACAACTAACTGTGCTGTTTTAGGGATTGCATTAAGCGTATTAGATAAGAATTATGCAATGGACTATATGGACGCATTAGTGCTTACTTTAGGGAGTGCTTTAGGGTATGCATTAGTTATTATTTCATTTAGCGCAATTAGAATTAAATTAGATAGTAAAGATGTACCAAAAGCATTTAAAGGAATGCCAATTGCACTTATTACTGCTTCATTAATGAGTTTAGCATTCTTAGGATTAGTAGGTTTAATTTAATGACGTTCTTATACGGCGTGCTTGTGGTAGCGGCTATTGTAGTATTTTATATAGTTATTTCTTATTATAATGGAAAAACAGAAGTCCCAGAAAGCTGTGAACAAGCCTATCATGAAGCTCAAGATTGTTCCGCTTGTGGATCAAAAAATAGCTGCGGAATCCGAAAAGCAATTATTGAAATGAAGGAGACTAATTTATGACAATATTATGGGCCACTCTTGTTATTGGTGGAATAGGGTTAATATTTGGTATCGTATTAGCATTTGCTGGTAAATATCTTACAGTTGAAGAAGACCCAAGAATTGAGACTGTAGCAAAAATGCTACCTCAATATAATTGTGGTGCTTGTGGTACCCCTGGATGTCACGCATTTGCAGTAGAGATTGTTGCTGGTAGAGCAGGTACAGTTAAACGTTGTAAACCTGGAAAAATGGACACAACCTATGTGCCAATTGTTGAATATTTGAAACAACATCCAAACCCAGATGGAACACCTGTAAATATCAAAATATAATTAATATAAAGCGACTATTTGATGGATAGTCGTTTTTTTAATCGTTATTTTAAAGCATAAAACAATCAAAATTCTCGAGTAGATAGTATAATAAAATTATCTAATTATTCGGAGGATTGTCATGTTAACATTAGTTTTACAAAAACAAAAACAAAGAAAATATGTGTTTTCACTGATTGTTTTCTTTGTTCTGTTTTCGTTGATTTATTATTTGTTAGATTACCTAAATGGTGGTTATGTAAAAATGAAAAATGATTACGGTATATATTTAGTAATTATTAACATCTTGCTAAATATCTTTATGTCAGCCTTATCAGCCTTTATGTTTAATCTATCTAAAGCATTGGTAGATTTAAATAGTAAAGAAGGTAAAGGCACCTTTATGACTTCAATATCAGTTTTATTTGGGATATTAACTTATGGATGTACCTCGTGTGTAATTGCGTTTTTTACAGCGATTGGAATAACTTTCGCGGTTGCAGTACTTCCTTTAGCAGGACTACCATATAAATTAATTTCTTTGGTATTATTATTAATCGGGTTTATCTGGTTAATTAAAGAAATTAAAACAAGTAAATGTAAAATATAAAAAGAAAACCGCTCATTTGACTCGAGCGGTTTTTTTAGTCCTCAGTGTATTTTTTTACTATTTTATTCATAGCAGGTAGGTAATATTCCATATCTTCAATTAGTTTCATTTGAACACGAGTTCTATCTAAATTATGATTAGGTCGTTTTATTTTAAAGTAAATATCCCCATTCAGATAGTCGCCCAAGAAACGCATACCTAATTCAAAAGTAATTAAAATAGAACTAAAAGCTAAATGTTCTTTTTCATGTTGGGTTAGAGTGCCATTGACTTGGCTAACAAACCCTTTTGTAAAAGATTCAAATAGCGTGATATCAAAATTAACCTTCGATAAATCTGTTTCATCTTCAGTATTATGATTGGCACCAAATCTAATAGCGTCTCCAAAATCATATAATAATGAACCTGGCATCACAGTATCCAAATCAATAACACAAACACTTTTACCGGAATCAGGATCAATCAAAACATTATCAAGTTTTGTGTCATTATGGGTAATACGTGTAGGGATTAACCCGTTTTTCATTAAATCTGTAACTATCGGTGCATAATGCTTTCGACTTAAGAAAAAGTTTATTTCTGGTTGAACTAATTTAGCGCGATCCATTATATCTGCTTTAACTGAGCTTTCAAAACTCTCGTATCGTTTATGAGTATGATGAAAATTTGGAATAGTTTCATATAGGTTGGATGGATCTAAACCGTCCAACATATGTTGAAATCTTCCAAAAGCAACACCGGTTTCTTCAAAAACATCGTTAGAGTCTACATTATCATACGAGATTCCATTATGGATAAAAACAAACATACGCCAATATGTATTTTTATCAGCGTCATAATAATAGGATGTCTCGTCTTTTGTGTTAACGATGGTTAAACTTTCTACCAAAGGATCTTTACCGCTTTTGATAAGTTGATCATGCAAAGTGTCCAAAACAACACTCACATTATGCATGACTTGTTCGATATGTTTAAAAACACCATTATTAAATTTTTGAAGCAAATAATTGTGTTTGGTTCCGTTATGATTGGTAGTGATTTTAAATGTGTCGTGAATAAGACCATTTCCATGGTAACATTGGTGTTCAAAGACACCCAACACTTTAAAATGTTGTAAAACTGATTCGATTTCTTTATTCATAATTAACCTCTAGATTTTGTTTTACTTTATTTGACAGTATCTTATTTTAATATAAATTTTAATTATTGTCAACAGTAACTTTTATCGCATTTTTAAGCCTTAAAATAGTCATTAGATATAATCAATATAAATATCATTAATTTTTATTTTTTAGTATTATAATTATAGTTAAATGGTTTATAAAACAAAATATAGGGTATCATAATAAAAAATTGTAAGGTGTAAATATCATAAGAGCGTTTTACTCCACTAAGGCTTCTTTACAAAAGACGATATTATGATATAATGTTTTAGTGAAATGAGCAATTAAAATGAAAATAAAACGACAAAAATCATCTAAAAAAATAATAATCTTTATTATCACAATAACCCTATCGCTAGGTCTTTTTGGTTGTAAAAACGATAAAAAAACTGAAGTTTCAGCTATTTTTGACGATTTGATGGGGACCTCTATTAGTGTTAAACTATATGATGCAACTCAAGAAGACATAGATGAGATAGAAAGAATTTACTCTCTTTATTCGCAGTTAACGACAAACTTTGATAGAAACCTATTTGATTCAAATAGTGAATATTATGACTTAGAAAACATATACACAATCAACTTAAACAGAGGAATAAAACCTGTTACAGTTAGAAAAGAATTATTTGATTTAATTAAGTACGCCATTTATTTGACCGAACAGACAAATGGCTACTTTAATGTTGGGGTTGGAGAAGCAATTGATATTTGGAAAAAAGTTATTGAATCTAGAGAACTATATCTTGATCCGGAAATAACTGAAGCTGAATACAATAAAATCATTAATGATATTGAGGCAGTCGGGCAAGTAGACTTATCGAAGGTTATATTAAATGAAAATGACTTGAGTGTCTATATTGAAGACTCTAATGTAAAACTCGACTTAGGAGCAATCGCTAAAGGCTATGCAACCCAATTGGTAATAGACTATCTTGAAAGTCAAAATATTACAGATTATATGATTAATGCTGGAAATAGTAACGTTGCCTTAGGTGAACACCCTGAAAATAGAGCTTACAGGATTGGTTTAACAGATTCACTAGGTTATTATAAAAACGGATTTATTGGAATCGTATCATTAAATAATAAACACGTTGTAACAAGTGGTAACTACGAACAATTTGTTACCTATGAGGGTGTTATTTATCACCATATTATTTCGCCATATGATTATTTACCTAAAGCATATTATACTTCAGTGGTATTAATCGGAGACGATGCAGGATTACTAGATGCTTACTCTACTGCGGTTTATTCAATGTCAGTTGATGTGGCAATTGATTTTTTAGAAACGAATGAGCTTGATTATATATTATACCTTCAAGAAAACAATCAAATCTTGACCAATTTAACAGAACCAGAATTTGAAATATCAGAGGTTAAAACAAATTAGTCAAAATTTTAAAGGATTATGTCTGTGAAAATTAAAAATAAGCCACAATTTTATCGTGATCTTATACTAATTAGTGTTGTCCTAATAGTTGTTTTTGGGATATACTTTTTTAGTTTATTTAACCGCACAAAAGGTGAAATGGCGCATATCCAATATGACAATAAAATTTTATTTAGTATTAATTTAGAAGATGGGTTAAGAGAAAGCAGAACTTCTACCTACATTGTTACTTCAATGCCGGTTATTGATGGCGATAAGCTTTTAATTAATGGTGTGGAAGACACGAGATTAGATACTGGTGATGGTGTCATTGTTTTCGAAAACATTTATGTAATTAAAGGACGTTTGGGTTATGTCTTATTAGAATATTCACCTGTAAAAAAAATGATTCAAGTGGTTGAAGAAACAAGTCCATATAATATTTGTAGTAACCAAGGCTTTTCTAATAGCGCACCAATTGTTTGTTTGCCTAATTATGTGACCATAGTTTTTGGTGATATTGATGTGGATGTGATAATGTGAAAGCTAAAAGAATGAGTGTTAAAAAACTAGTAACATTATCGATTATGGTCGCGATAGCGGTTGTGGTAAATATTGTTGAATCGTTTATTCCGATTGTGCCAGGAACAGCTTTTAAAATTGGTTTTGCGAATATTATAACCTTAATCGTAGCTTATGCATATGGACCAAAAGAAGCCATAACAGTGGGTTTGCTGAGAATATTTATTGGAGGGTTATTAAGCCCTTCTGGGTTTGGTCCAACTTTCATGTTAAGCTTCAGTGGCGGATTGTTTTCTATCATGGCAGTGGTGGTTTTAAGAATCATTAATAAAAATGGTCTCATTGCAGTATCAATGGTTAGTTCAGTAATGCATGTTGTTGGTCAGATTTTAGCAGCATCCTTCTTGTTGACAGATGTGGTTGCTTATTATGCACCAATTATGTTAGTATTAAGTGTTCCAGCGGGAATATTAACTGGCTTTCTTGCTGATAGGTTCCTAAAGGTGACTGAAGGATGGTTCCAAGAAAAAAAATACTAATTCCATTAAATTAAAATAGATAAGATAAGATACATTCTAGAGATGTAACAATAATTATTAAGCCTAAAGTCGTTTGATAATTATTATTTTTATCGCCTCATTATTAAATATTTATCATTTATAATATTAGTAAAGTATTTAAAATACAAAAAATGTTTGAATAAAATGAAAGAAGGTTCTTAAATGAAACATTTTAGATTCTTGGTATTACTTTTGGTTTTATTGTTGGTCGGTTGTACAAAATTGAATATCGACGACATTAAAGACGAAATTGTCATTGGATATGTTAGCGATGATAATCAAAATTCGGTCCAAAACGATCTTACACTACCTACTGTAGTTGAAGGTATTGAAATTACTTGGACAAGTGATAGTGAATTTGTTGTTATTAAGGATAACAAGGCTGTTGTAGAACGTCAAGATGTAGATGTTACGGTTACTTTAACAGCAACATTTGAGTTTAGGGGAAAAACTGAAAGTGTTGACTTTGAAGTTATTCTTAAAAAGTTGGAAACAGCTCAATTTGATATTGAGGCATTTAGAAGTTTTTTAGATATTCCAAATAGTACTTTTGTAAACCTCACTTTAGCAACCAGTTATGAAAACAACTTAATTACTTGGTCATCATCAAATGAAGATGTTTTAAGTAATGAAGGGGTTGTTTCAAGAAAAGATAATGATGAAACGGTAGTTTTAACAGCGACTGTTACGGTAGATGGCGAAATACAAACCGTAGATTTTGAGGTCATTGTTTTAAAAGTAGATGTTGAAAATCCGGATTATTATACATCCTTAAATAAAATCACATTACCAGCAACTACGATAGTTCATTTAGAATTACCATCAACGATTGATGGGTATGATTTATCATGGATTAGCGATAATGATGCTATTAGCTCTACTGGTCTTGTGACAAGACAAACAGAAGATGTAATCGTTACATTAACTGCAACGATTGTTGAAAAACCATCATTTACAAAATCATTCACGGTGACGGTTTTAAAAGAAGAAGATACGATTATTGATTATGATATTATTCTTAATAAGATCACCATACCAACTCATGCAAGTACTAATTTAGTTTTACCAACCCTTATTGATGATGTTGAATTAACATGGTTTAGTAATCATTCTTCCATTACAGATAGTGGTATAGTTATTAGACAAGCTGAAGATGTAACGGTAACATTAACGGTTAAAGTTATTGAAGATATGACATTCTTTAAAACATTTGATGTTGTTGTTAATAAAAGAGCTGATTACCCAATCAGCAATCACATGCCAATTGCAGATGTTAGAGAAAAAACTCAAGGTGCTGCTGTCAAAATTCAAGGTGTCGTAACAAGTTTAATGTCTAATGGTAATTACTCAATCCAGGATTCCAGTGGGGCGATACCAGTTTATTTTGGTAAAGATAAAAATAACGCACTTGTAACCGGAACTGAATATGTTATTGAAGGCGAATTAGGTTCTTTTCAAGGATTGATTCAAATTATTAATCCAAAAATCATTGAAACACTGGGCAATAAAACATTACCTGAAGGTATTGATATAACAGGTTATTCATTAGAATTTGAGGATATTACTTTATTTGAAGCGAATATTGTAACCTATTTTGGTTTAGAGGTAACTGCCAAAGATAGTGATAGTAATGCATTAGAGTTAGTGTTAAAGAATGATGCTAATGAAACAACGATGGTTAGACTAGACCAAAGAGTAAACGATTCACCATATCCGTTTACCGATATTAAGGTTGGAGAAATAGTTGATTTATTTAATGTAACACTAGGACAATACACTGGCGAAGCGCAGTTGTTGTTCACTAGAAGAAGTTCTATTGAAGCAAGACCTAAAAACCCTGAAATTATCAGTATCTACGGAACCAATAGTAAGAATTTTATTGTAGGAGAAGCTGAACCAAATTTATTAGAAGGTATTACAGCTAAGAATGGTTTTAATACAGATTTCACACATTTATTAGATGTTGATGATTCATTGGTTAATCTAAATGTAACAGGTAATTATAAAGTTACAGTATACTTAACAACTGATTCTAGTGTTTTTGCAACGTATACCTTATATGTAAGAAAACCAGCTGAACCAGGTGTTTATGAAGGTTATTATGAAAGATTAGATGGCTTAACTGGAGTTGAGTTGAATAATGAACTTAGAGATCTTATTCGGAATACAGGAATATCAACGGGTTCAACCAGTCAAGTTAAGTCTGTGGATAAGGTTGGAACAAGTTATTATTTGATTTATGAAGATATGGGTTCCTATGGAAATAGAGAACACGTTTGGCCAAATTCTAAATTAGGTTCAGTAAAGTATGACCTTCATAATTTAAGAGCTGCCAAAGTAAGTACAAATTCAGATAGAGGTAATGTACCTTTTGTGGATAATAATAAACCATTTACCGGTTCATCACCATACGAAGAAAAGGCTTCAGGTTGGTACCCAGGAGATAAACATATTGGTGATGTGGCAAGAATTGTTTTCTATATTTCTATTAGAGAAAAGCTATCCTTAAACTTAGTAGGGAATGTTAATTTATTCTTAGAGTGGCATGAACTTGATCCAGTGGATGACTTTGAAATTAATCGAAACGATAAGATCTTTGAGATTCAAAATAATAGAAATCCATTCATTGATCACCCAGAATTAGCTCAAATTTATTTTGGAAACGGCACTATGTCAACCACATTAGCATTATTGGATTTAACATTCGATATGTTTAGTTATAATAGAAATTACGCAATTTAAAAAGTTAATTAAAGGTAACCTAAAAAAGTAGAACTAATACTCAAAAGTTCTACTTTTTTTCTTGTAAAATAATGATTTTTAGTCATTAAATTTAATTTGGTTTTACACGCAATCTAGCGGATAAAATATCATTTTCAAATTAGAAAGAAAAATATTTTTAAAATAATTTAGAAAAACTATTGAAAAATATTTTTTTTAGCCTATAATTTATTCTTGTAAATTATGAATTAGGAGGAATACGTAATTGACAAATAAGGTGATTATAGAATTAGATCAGGTATCCAAACGTTTTGATGATTCGTTGATTGTAAATAATATTAGTTTACAAATCTATGAGAATGAGTTTATTACTTTATTAGGTCCAAGTGGTTGTGGAAAAACCACTACTTTAAGAATGATTGGTGGATTTGAAACACCATCATCTGGAAACATCATTATTGAGGGTAAGATTTTTAATGATTTACCCCCCTATGCGAGACCTATTAACACCGTATTTCAAAGTTACGCACTTTTTCCAAACCTTAATGTAGAAGATAATGTTGCGTTTGGTTTGAACAATAGAACCTATGAGTATCTAGTCAATTTTTATGGCGGGGAAGATAAACTTAAATCTGAGATTATGAGTGATGACTCAAACCAGAAGATTACTAAAAAAGAGATTAAAAAGAAGATTAATGAACACATCAAAAAAAGTGTTTCTGAAGCACTTTCTTTAGTGAGCCTTAAAGGCTATGAGAAAAGAAGAATTACCCAAATGAGCGGTGGTCAACAACAAAGAGTAGCTTTAGCAAGAGCCATTATTAATAGGCCACATATTTTATTGTTGGATGAACCTCTAGCTGCTCTAGATTTGAAGTTAAGACAAAACATGCAATACGAACTGAAAGAAATGCAAAGAAAACTTGGAATTACCTTTCTTTTTGTCACGCATGACCAAGAAGAAGCCATGACCATGAGCGATCGAATTGTTGTTATGAAAGATGGGGTTATTCAACAACTCGGAACACCAAGAAAAATATATAATGAACCTGTTAATAGATATGTAGCAACCTTTATTGGAGAAACTAATATTTTACAGGGGACATATATTAAAAAAGATTTGGTAAATTTTTTAGGGGTTGACTTTGATTGTATGGGATATACATTTGATGATAATGAGGTTGTTGATGTTGTGATAAGACCTGAAGACTGGGATGTTGTTGAGGTTACCCAAGCTAAATTAGAAGGTATAGTAACCTCAGTCATTTTTAAAGGGGTTCATAACGAATTAGAAGTTGATGTCAAAGGGGTTAATTTAATGGTTAATACCTATGAGAATTATAATGTTGGACAACCAATTGGATTAAAAGTTGATCCGTATGAAATTCACTTAATGAAGGTTTATTCTGATGAACAAAACATTTAATAAACTCTCCACACCATATTTAATATGGTTGATTGTTTTAGCGTTGTTACCAGTTGGAGTAATGTTCGTATTAGCCTTCGTAAAAACAGAAGGTGTTAGCTTGGATGAGTTTTATTTTTCATTAGAAAGTTTTGAGTTAATCATGGAAAAATCAACTATTACCGCTTTTGTAAACTCTTTGTTTTATGCTTTTGTAACAACTGTTTTGTGTGCTGTAATTGGTTATTTTGTGGCTTATAGACTGTTCAAGTCTAATCTCAACAATAAACTATTAATTTTAACGGTATTAATATTACCGATGTGGTCTAACTTATTATTGAGAACAGAAGCACTAGGCAATATCATGGAACATAATAATATTCTTACGGATATTTTAAGTAACATAGGAATTAATTTTTCTGTCGGTATTAAAGGAAGCCCTTTAGCGGTTATTATGGGGATGGTTTTTACCTATTTACCATTCATGATTTTACCGATTTATACAGCCTTAGAAAAGATTCCATATGCTTTAGAAGAAGCGGCTCTAGATTTAGGTTTAACGAACATTAGAAAGTTTTGGAAGGTAATTTTTCCACTGTCATTAAAAGGATTAACTAGTGGGTCTATTATGGTATTTTTGCCGACTTTATCTGGATTTGCGATACCACAAATACTTGGTAAAGGAAACATTGTTTTGATTGGTAATATTATTGAAGAATCCTTTAGAAATATGAATTATAACTTTGGATCGTTAATTGCGATTATTATTCTAGTATTTATTTTAGGGTCGATATTAATCATTAATAAGATGGATAAAGAAGGGGAAACGCTGATATGACAAATTACCTAAAAGCGAAGCTCGAAGATTATGGTTATAAAGATTATAGTCAGTTAAATAAGATTTATAAAGTTGTTAGTTGGATAATAGTAGGGATTGTGGTAATAATGCTATACCTTTCTATTATAACGATTGCTTTACAATCATTTAATACCAGTTCAGACATAACTTCGTTTGAATCATTCACTCTAAAATGGTATACAGAAATATTTTCACATAGACAACTAAGAAACTCGATTATCAATACCTTTCTTGTGAGCATTATTGCGACAACTTTGGCAACCATTTTAGGAACCCTTATTGCAGTAGGCATTCATAGTTTAGAACCGAAAAAAAGAAATAAGATTATGCTACTTAATAATATCCCATTATTAAATGCTGATATTGTGACTGGGATATCACTAATGTTGATTTTCTCAATATTATTACCATTATTTCCTTATATATTTGGACCAATGACATTAATTATTGCCCATTTATTCTTTACTCTACCTTATGTCATTATTAGTGTTTTACCCAAATTAAGAGAAATTGATCCATTTATTATGGAAGCTGCTCTAGACTTGGGTGTTAGACCATTTAAAGCCTTAAGAAAGATCATTATTCCTGCCATTGAAGCAGGGATATTTTCGGGTATGTTACTGGCCTTCACGATGAGTTTAGATGATTTTGTTATTTCATATTACACAACAGGTAACGGGTTTGATAATCTATCGATATGGGTTTATGGTTCAATTGGTAGAAGATCGTTAACTCCAGCTGTATATGCCTATTCAACTTTGTTAACTATTGTTACTTTAGGACTTGTTTTGACTAAAAATTTTATGAGTAAAAAAAGAGGGTTAAAACATGAAGCTAAATAAAAAAATATACGTATTATTGTTAATTCCATTTTTATTAGTTGTAACAGGCTGTAACAGAAATAATCAATTATTAATTTTAAACTGGGGTGAATATATTAATGATGAAGTTGTTCTTGAATTTGAAAAACAAACTGGATATGAGGTAGTTATTAGTATTGCCGATTCTAATGAATTGTTTTATTCTAAGATTAAAAGTGGAACCACTGCTTATGATTTAGTTGTCCCATCAGATTATATGTTAGAAAAGATGGTTCAAAAAGATTTGGTTCAAAAAATAGATTACTCAAAATTATCTAATTATG
>JAQUCY010000042.1 GCA_028685975.1 Acholeplasmataceae bacterium
AGGGTTTTTTTAATTAACCATATTAGTGAAACAGGTGGACACTTGGCTTCTAATTTAGGGGTCGTTGAGTTATCAATCGCCCTACATTATGTTTTTGATTCACCGAAAGACACCTTTATTTTTGATGTTTCACACCAAGCCTATGTCCATAAAATTCTAACTGGAAGAGCTTCTCAGTTTAATACACTTCGGCAACACCAAGGACTATCTGGATATACTTCCTATAAAGAGTCTATACATGATAAATGGGAAAGTGGACATGCCGGGACCTCTATTGCTGCTCAGGTTGGTTATTTATATGCCAATGAACTAAATAATATTGAGGCAGATGTGATTAGTATTGTTGGGGACGCTAGTATTACTAACGGGACCAATATGGAAGCATTAAATCTATTGGGGAGCGATTCTAAACATAAAGGCATCATTATCTTAAATGATAATAAAATGAGTATTTCTAAGAGTGTTGGTTCACTTTCTAATTTTTTAATGCGACTTAGAGGGTCTAAACTGAACAATTTTATTAGAAGAGTTTTTGACAAAATTTTACCAGATTTCTTATTCCGTTTATTTAGACAAATAAAACGTTCTGTTAAAGCTTTCTTTCAAGCAAGAAATATGTTTGAAGATATTGGTTATGTTTATATTGGTCCTATTGATGGAAACAATCTAAAAAGACTGATTAAAACATTAGAATATGTTAAAAAGATGAAACGCAGTGTCGTTTTACATGTAGTTACTCAAAAAGGAAAAGGCTATAAATACGCTGAAGATGATTTAGAAGGATCTTATCATGGCGTCAGTCCATTTGATAAAGAAACAGGGTTATCATTAAGTCATCCCAATGGTAGACCAACTTGGAGTGAGGTTATTTCGTCGATCATTGAAAAACTTGAAGAAGAGCGTCATATTATGGTTGTCATGCCAGCAATGTTAGTCGGAGCTAAGTTTACCGATTTTCAACAAAAATATCCCCATCGGATTGTTGATGTCGGGATTGCAGAAGAACTCGCGGCTGATATGAGTGCGGCTTTAGCTTTAAATAAGGTGGATGTTTTTTTACCCCTTTATTCCACTTTTTCACAACGGGCATATGATCAAATACTAAATGATATTGCACGACCCAATTTAAAGGTTGTTTTCGGGATAGATAGAGCAGGGTTTGTTGGTGAAGATGGACAGACCCACCAAGGCTTGTATGATATTTCTATGTTTTTAAGTATGCCAAATATGACCGTTACAATGCCAAGAAATATGGCTGAGGCATACGGGTTATTAAAGTACGCTTTTAATCAATCGGGTCCGTTTGTCATAAGATATCCTAGAGGTAAAACCATGAAGATGCCATTAACCAATCAAACTGAAATCGGGATTTCTTGGGAAATGTTAAAACAAGGATCAAAAGGAGTCGTCATAAGTTATGGTCCTGTTCTAGATGATATTTTAGTTAGACTCAGTGAAGAAAACCTAGATTATAGCGTTATTAACGCTAGATATATTAATCCAATTGACACCGATATGCTAGATGAAATTTTAAGAACTGAAAGTCCACTCTTAGTGTATGAACAGACCCACGCGAGTGGTGCTTTATATCAAAAAATATTGGATTATATGGCTCAAAATGATTACCATAATAAAATAGTTTCAATGAGTACTTATAACAAAGTTATTTCTCATGGAACACTTAAAGAAAATATGAGTGATGCAGGGTTAAGTTTAGATGATTTAGTGGCTACCCTTAAGAAATTATGAGATTAGATTTGTATATATCAAATAGATATGAGTTTTCTAGAAGTAGAGCCCAAGATTTAATTAAATTAGGGTCTGTTAGAGTTAATAAAGAAATAATGAAAAAACCATCTTATCAAATTAAAGAAGAAGATGTTATTGATGTTTCAGAAGATTTAAAATATGTCTCTAGAGCTGGAGAAAAGCTAGAAGATGCCATTAGAACTTTTAAGTTAGATTTTAAAGATAAAACAATTATGGATATCGGTTCATCAACAGGTGGGTTTACACAATGTAGTTTGTTATTTGGAGCTAAACAAGTTTATGCATATGATGTTGGGTATCATCAAATGGATGAATCTTTAAGAAATCACCCAAAAATCAAACTTTTTGAACAAACAAACATTTTAACCGTTGACAAAAAAGCAGTTGATATCATTTTAATTGATGTTTCATTCACATCCATTAAACCAATCTTAAAACACGTTATTGGTTGGGCTAATTTATATGTTTTATTATTTAAACCTCAGTTTGAAACAACTCCAGATTTAGTTAAAAATGGGGTGGTTAAAAGTGAGAAATTGTTAATTAGATTAACAAGCGAATTTAAAGTGTTTTTAGAAGAACAAAATATTAAAGTGTTAGGTTATAAACCAAGTGATTTAAAAGGTAAGAAAGGCAATCAAGAGTACTTGTTCATAGGTGAATATGTTAAACAAACTAATCATTAAAAACTTAGCTATTATTGAAGATGCGGAAATCAGTTTTTCTCCGCATTTTAATGCTTTAACGGGTGCGACTGGCGCGGGTAAAAGCTTGGTAATTGACTCACTAAAACTTATTTTTGGAAAAAGAGCAGATAGTGATTTAATTCGATATGGTTCTGATGAAGCTAGTGTTGAGGCAACTTTTACTAATTTAAATGATAGAACTAAAACATACCTTAAAATGCTTGATATTGAAAGTGATACTTTAAGTATTATGAGGGTTATTTCCAAAAAAGATAAAAACATGGTTGTGATAAACGACAAACCAACCACACTAAATGAACTAAAAAACTTAAGTGTTTTAATTGGCGATATTCATGAACAACACGATACTTTAAAACTGTTAGACCCCAATACTTATTTAGAGATTCTTGATTCTTATGGTGATTTTGACGCGATTAAAAATAATTATGTATTACTAAGACATTCATTTTTTGAAGCAGCAAAAAACTTAGATAAAGCCAAGGAAGAAACCTCTAAAAACGATGAATTATTAGAGTTATATAAGTATCAATTAGATGAACTTCTTAAATCAAAATTAGATCCTAATGAGTTAACGCTTCTAGAAAAGGAAATTACAGCTTTAACGCACCAAGAAAAGATTTTAAATAACCTTAATACTGCTTATGAAAATTTAGTTCATATTGATGAAGATAACTTGATATTTGAAGGTGTTAAAGCCATAGAAAAAGTTGAAAATTATGAAATAACTTATGGCGAACTTAAAAAAAGATTAGAATCTGCTTATTATGAGTTAGATGATATTAAAGAAGATTTATATGGTCAAATTGAATTGATTAGCAATTACAACGTTTTAGAACTAGATAACTTAAAAGAACGGTTCTATTTTTTAAAAGAACTTGAAGTTAAATATAATAAGTCCATTTGTGAACTAATTGATTACCAAGCGTATTTAGAAAGTGAAATTTTAAGAAGAGAAAACTTTGAAGCTTATACCAAGAAACTTGCCATAGAAAAAGACATAGCTTATAAAAAAGCTTATCAAAAAGGGTTAGAACTCCATGAAGCGAGAATCAAAGTTTCAAAAAGATTAGAGAAGGATTTTGTTTCACACCTTAAAGAACTTGCGATTGATTATGTGTTATTTGAAGTAGAAGTTAAAGAAAATAAAACAAAAGAATTACTTGAAACAGGAATCGATGAGGTTAACTTTCTTTTATCATTAAATGAGGGTGAGCCAGTTAAACCATTTCATAAGATTGCCAGTGGTGGTGAGTTATCTAGAAGTATGTTGGCTTTAAAAATACTTTATGGTAAATCACATGATTTAGGCTTAATGGTTTTTGATGAAATTGATTTAGGAATCAGTGGTTATCAAGCCAGCAGAGTAGCGAGTGTTTTAAAAGATTTATCGACTGACAGACAGGTTATTACAATTACTCACCTACCTCAAGTCGCTGCTAAGGCAGATAAACATTTTGACATAAAAAAACAACCTCTTAAAGGTCGTACTGTTACACTTATTAATGAACTTAAAGATGAAGATAGAGTAACCCATATTGCTTATATGTTAAGTGGGTCTAATATTACTGAAGGGGCTATTTTACACGCTAAGAGCCTCTTAAAATAAAAAAAGCCTTATTTAAAGGCTTAACTTCTGGTAATTAACATAAAAATCAAACCGGCAATTGGTAGAATAACCATTGCGGAAACAATAATTATAATAACAACTTTTCCCCAGGTTGTTTTAGATGGAGATCTTAACACAGGAATTTCACCTGGTGCTGTTTGTTTGACCTCTTGTTTAGGGGTTGATTTAGTCTTTTTAGTTTGTTTTGCCATTTAATTCACCTCAAGTAAAATAATCTACTTATGTATTATAACATAATATTACTAAAATGAAAGGCTATATTTTTATGAACTTTACAACAAAAATTATATTTCATATTGATTTGAATGCCTTTTATGCTACCGTAGAAGCGATTTTAGATCCAAAATTAAAAACGAAGGTTTTTGCTGTTGGTGGCGGAAAATCTTATTTTAGAGGTGGTGTTTTGTTAACCGCATCTTATAAAGCTCGAAAATTTGGAATTCATAGTGGAATGAGTATCACTGAGGCGTTAAAAAAATACCCTAAATTATTGATTGTTCCCCCTTCAAGAGGTGAATATAAGAAATATTCAAAATTATTCATGGATACTTTAAATAAATATAAGGCCGTTGTCTATCAAGCATCGATTGATGAAGCGTATATGGATGTTACAGAAATAAGTAAAGAAACGCATCCTTTAAAACTTGCCAAGGAGATTCAAGATTTTTTATACAACAAATACCAACTTCCCTCTAGCATTGGGATTGCCCCAACGCTCTTTTTAGCGAAAATGGGTAGTGATTTTAAAAAGCCAATGGGGATTACCGTCATGCGTAAAAGAGACGTTAAGAAGAAACTTTACCCTTTAAAAGTGGGCTCCATGTATGGCATTGGTAGAAAAACTAATCAAAGATTAAATGAAATTAATATCTTTACATTGGAAGATTTAATGAATCAAGATAATAAGGATAAAGTAATTGAAGCGATAGGAGAGAATGCCTATCAAAGCTACTCAGATAATTTAATGGGTAAATCTAATGATATTGTTGATCCGCATAAATATGATGTTCCCAAATCAATTAGTAATGAAACCACCCTAAAGTATGATATGGATATTATAGAGTTATTAAAAGAAGAATTATCAAATTTGTTTGATGAAACCTATGAACGACTAATCAAAGATGAATATATGTGTAAGAATGCATTCATAAAAATCAGATATAGTAATTTTAAAACAATCACAAAAACAAAAAGTTTTTTAGAAGAAACGGATGATAAAGACTTGTTGAATCAAACAATTCAAGATTTATTTGAGAATTATTATAATGCTCATCCGGTTAGATTGTTGGGGATTGGGTTTGGTGGTATAATAGAGAAAAATGATTTTAAAATAGATAGGACTATTTTCAATTATAAAGAAGTTGATAATAAGTCTAGGGGGAAAAAGAATGATTGAACTAAAGGGAGTATCTAAGTACTACCAAAATGAAGGTAATGTTACTTTAGGATTAAGAAAAGCTAGCTTAAAATTAAATGTTGGTGAGTTTGTCACAATAACGGGAGAATCAGGAAGTGGTAAATCGACTCTTTTAAACGTCATTAGTGGTCTAGATAAATACGATGAAGGGGAATACTTTGTAAACGGTGAAGAAACCTCTTATTTTAGCGTTTCTGATATGGAGCGTTTCCGTAAGGAGTATGTTGGGTTTGTCTTTCAAAATTACAACATTATTGATTCCTATACGGTTTATGAGAATGTTATTGCCGCTCTTGTTATACAAAATTATGATAAGAAAAAACGTAAGAAAAGAGCTTTAGAACTGATTGATGCGGTAGGCTTAACCAAACAAAAAAACCAAAAAACATCTAAACTATCAGGGGGCCAAAAACAAAGAGTTGTAATTGCTAGAGCACTTGCAAAGGATTCACCAATTATTGTTGCGGATGAACCAACCGGAAACCTAGATACTGCTTCAGGTGAAATGGTAATGAATCTTTTAAAAGAGATTTCCAAAGATAAATTAGTTATAGTAGTAACTCATAACTATGAACAAGCCGAACCTTTCAGCACTAGAAGGATTCATATGGCTGATGGTGAAATTATTGAAGATAGGGTTTTCCAAACAGTAGAACCCTCAAAAATAGAACCGACTAAAAATGAGTTAATGGGGTCAAAAGGTCAATTTTATTTCGCAAGTCTTAACGTTTTAAGACAACCAAAGAAAACGATAACGATGTTATTAGCTTTTATTGTTTTAATGGTGGCAGTTTTATTTGTTTATGCCAGTTCATTTACGAATTTGAGTTTTTTTAGTTACCACCCATTAACCAATAATGTTTATGATACAAGAGTCATTGTAAAAAATAAGAGTAATGTACCATTTACAAGTGAACAG
Organism: Acholeplasmataceae bacterium; assembly: GCA_028685975.1. Taxonomy (GTDB): domain Bacteria; phylum Bacillota_I; class Bacilli_A; order Acholeplasmatales; family UBA5453; genus UBA5409. The sequence continues at coordinate 6,441 of JAQUCY010000042.1, forward strand.
TTAGATACTTTCTTAAATTACGGTGAAACTAAAGATATTGTTCATTATGATATGGTCCAAGAAGTTTACTACCGATTATCTTATGATAGTGAAGCAACTTTTGAATCGGGTACTGTCTATTTGAGACCAGTTAGTGCATTCGGTTCAGATAATATTGAAGAAGGAACCATGCCTACTTCAGCTAACCAAATCTTGATCAGTTATAATATGGCAAGAAATGGTTTTTATAATATTGGTGATCAAATTTATTTAAGTTTACAAAGTGGATCAGAAAGTTCTTATCCTTTTGAGATAACAGGCTTTCATAAAGATAACTATGATATTGTGGGCGTTAGCACAGATTTCATGAATCAAACTACTGATAAATCTAGCCCTATAAACAATTCATATTTTATTGAAAGTGCTTATCGAAACACTTTTTATATTTCACTATATGCAGCAACCACACAAAGATATTTTGAAAGTAGTGGTTTAATATATTCTACAGATGTTCCTGTTGGTGAAATTCATATAAATAATACAGAAAAATCAGTATTTTTAATGACTGGCATGACAGAAGAAGACTTTCTTAACACAACGATTCTTTTATTATTTGAAGCTAAAACAGCCTACGAAGAAATACCTGAGTTGAAGCCAAAGTTTGTTGATGGGGAAAGTAAATACTGGGTAATAAAACTGAACCCAAATACAGTTAAAGGTGAAGCTTTTAAGGTAGTTAAATCAAGTGGCACCTCACAAATTACCCTTGTTGGGAAAGATGCCGCCAATGCAACAAAACTTTATAATAGACTATCAAATAATGATGAGTATTTGGTGATGTACCCAAGTAATTATAAAGCTCCTAATCAATCCAACCCATTTAGTTTCTTATTCTTAATCTTAATGTTTGTTGTGTTTGGGTTTGCGTTTGTGGTTATCAATATTATTACGAAAAATATTTATCGTGCGAAAAATAAAGATATTGCGATTATGCGTAGTATTGGTGCATCTAAAGGTGATGTTAGAAAAATCTATCTGTTTGAACAAACTTTAACCGTTACAATTGCCTTTATCTTAGCGTTAGTAATTGTAAGAATTATTGAAGTGTACGGCATTAAAACAAGCATACTCACTTATCTAGGCACATTTAATATTTTGATTATTTATGTTTTATTCTTGATTTTAGGATTATACATTATCTTTAAATATTTAAACAAACTATTTGGTAGAACCGTTATTTCAACGCTAAAAGGGGGTAGTGACAATGATTAAAGCGAATAATCTTAATAAATACTTCTTTAGACGTAAGCGAAACGAAATTCATGTTATCAATAATGTTTCCATTGACCTACCTGAAAAAGGCTTAGTTGTTTTATTTGGTCCATCTGGTGGGGGTAAAACAACCCTTTTAAATGTTTTAGGTGGGTTAGATAAAGCAGATGGTTCAATTTGCTTTTTTGGAAGTGATTTTGATAAATATAAAATGGGAAAATGGGATAAACTAAGAACTTATGATATTGGTTATGTTTTCCAAAACTATTTACTTGTTGAGGAGTTATCGGTTTATGAGAATATTAAACTAACGCTTGATATGATTGGCATAACTGATAAAGAAATGATAGATAATAGAATTGAATATGTCTTAGAATCAGTGGGTCTAAAAAATTATAAAAGAAGAAGAGCTAGTCAACTTTCCGGTGGACAACAACAAAGAGTTGCTATCGCAAGAGCATTAGCCAAAAATCCGAAAGTTATTATCGCTGATGAACCAACTGGTAATTTAGATAGTAAAAACACGGTCGAGATAATGAATATCATTAAGACAATCTCCAAAGATAAACTTGTTTTGCTAGTTACTCATGAAAAAGATGTGGCTAATTATTATGCGGATAGAATCATAGAAATTAAAGATGGTCAGATTGTCAGTGATAGTGAGAACACAGGCGATAAGACATTTAATTTTACCCATGAAACAGATATTTACTTAAAAGACTTACCCTCTCAAAATCTATCTAATGAAAATGTTGATGTGAGTTTTTATGGGGAATTTAGTGATAAAAAAATAAGACTTATTAGTAAGAGTGGGACTATCTATATTGATTTAGGTGATTCTAAAGAAAGAGTTGTCGTTTTAGATTCTAACTCAGAAACAAAAATTTATGACCAAAGCGCTAAAGATTTTAAGAGTGCTGAAAAGGTTGAGTTTGATTATGATAAATATTATGAACCACCAAAACATAAGAAATATCGCGCTTTTATTCCGTTGAAACGCGCCTTTAAGTTGGCTTTTAACCAACTGGTAAATTTTACTAGAAGAAGAAAATTTCTCTTAATCGGATTTTTATTTGCTGGCGCATTAATCGCAGTGATGACGTCACTATTAATTCTCGCAACAGATGAACGAAACACACAACTATCTAAGCCTATTGAAGTAATTGAGGTTCAAGTCAGTGGCTTTGAAACAAAAGATATCACTCAAGCACCTGGGTTTGTTACATTTTTACCAAGTTACTTTACATTTGAGTTTGCGGGAACCGTCTTTGATCAAAATATTTATGGATTTAATTTGGGTTCTGAAAGTCCAGTTTTTGGTGGAGACATTATCTTTAATGGTTTAAGAAACCCAGAAATTGTTTATGGAAGAGCGATTAATGAAGATAATACGGGTGAGATATTAATTGATATGAACACAGCCAGAAGTCTTGTTAATAATACTTTCTATGTTGCACAAAATTTTAAACAAAGAAATCTCATTGGTGAGAAGTTTAAATTTAATGAACTTGAAGTAACAATAGTTGGAATTACCAATCATAACTATAACTATATCACAATGAAAAAAGAAGATTTTATTAATTACCGAATTCCTAAAAGTTTTTCAATTTATGATGAATATATGGGCTATTCCTATGAACAAAAACTAGCACATTTTGAAAGTACTACAGGATCAAGAGAAGTTTACTCCATTACACCAGAACTAGCTTATAATTACTATATTGGTGAAGATGATAATCATCCTGATGTATTAGCAGTGTGGACCTACCCAAACCAAAAAGAGATGGTTGATAATGCCCTAAGAGGTATCTATCAAACAATATTCACTGTCATTATTGTTGCGGCGGGTTTAACTTGGTTAAGTTTATATTTTATTATCAGGTCTAATTTATTTTCTAGAATTGATGAGATTAAAGTTTATCGAGCATTAGGGGTAAGATGGTTTGAAATTGTGAAAATATTTGCAGTAGAAGTATTTGTTTTAACGACTATATCTACAGTAGTCGGCTTTATCCTAACTACCATTTATATGGGAAATATGGAAATATTCAAAAATTTAAACGTGGTTACTTCAACGTTACCATCATCGTTACTGGTAATACTCATTATTTATGTGTTTAATTTACTGTTTGGAACACTACCAGTCATCTTATTAATGAGAAGAACCCCAGCGGGTATCATTGCTCAAGCAGAAGCATAAAAAAAGAACCTATTACAGGTTCTTAAGATAAAATATCTAAATGTGTTAATTTGGAAACGTG
>JAQUCY010000043.1 GCA_028685975.1 Acholeplasmataceae bacterium
AGTTGACCTAATCTGAACATATCATTGGGCGTAAACGATGGGCTAGGCACCATCGAAAATACGTATGAATCAAACGATGCATCATCAGAAAAACGTGATTTAATTTTGTTTAATAGTTCATCATGATTATCATTAATAACACTTTTATTTGAATCGCCATCAAATGACATAGAAATTGTTCCACCAGTAAAAATAATTAAAATACGTTTCATTATTTAACACCTCAATCATATTTTACCATAGAATCCACGTTTTGAAGCATTTTGAAGAGAAGTTAGATATTATTTTTATTTTCAAGTTCGATAAACTAAAAAATAGGGGTCAAAAACATTTGTTAGAAATAGCAGAGGCCAAAGTTTTAAGTTTTAGTTTTCCACACGGTTTACACCAAAGTTAGTTCACTGCATTGTTCTCGTCAATTCATTTGGTTTACATAATATACATTATAGGAACAAATAGAAAAATAAAAAGAGTCACTTCTAGAAAAATAAAGATGGTCTTTTTTTGAATGTTGTAATGATTAAGAATAAACACATACGCCATGCAGCAACATTAATAATGTTCATTTTTAATTAATTGTATAGATTAAGCGTGTCACACTTTTCATTTAAGCAGTTTGAATATTCTTTTACTTAACATCTCTCAAGTGACCCCTTAAAATGATTTTTCATTATCTGAAATGATAAATATAGAAATACTAGTTTCTTCTTCTTTTCGAATATGGGTATGGGTGTTATTTTTTTTTAAAAAAAACAATTACTTTTTTAATGGTAATATTTTTGTGAAACTTTTTCATTTAATTATTTTTTATTTTCTCATCATCAAAGTTTTCTTGATTAGTGATCGGTATTTTTGTTATTTTGAAAAAACTGTTTTAAGTTAAAATGTTGAGAACTTATTTTTTATTATATCTATCTTTAAGATTTACTTATGATATTTATTCAGATAAAAAAAGACTGAAAATATTTTCAGTCTTCTTCACTAAACAAAGTTAATTGTTGTGCGTTAAATTTTTCGTGTGGATCTTTTATTCTTTGCCAGGTAGCTGACCTACCTTGACCAAGAGACCTAATTGTACCTTGTGTTTTAAGCAATTGAAGCGTCCGATTAATTGTTGATTCACTTGCCAATGGGGCTTTATTGCGGATATAGTTCTTAGAAAACACAGCTGGACCGTTCATTATGATTGATTCTATTGTATTTGTCTTGTTTAATTTTAAATCAAAAGAATAAATATGTTCTTTACCTTGAACTTCCCTGTGAAGCTGTTCTAGAACATCAATAATCACTCTAACTAAGGCGTCAGTCTGGCTTAAACCATGTTCCCAGTCATAATTTGCTTGAATTAATGCGTTATCAAGGCGATCCTTAACAGGTAATAGGGCTTTAAAGAATGAGCCGTAACGACAAACTTGAAACTCTTTTGAAATCATTGTGTAGATTAACATCAAACCAATTATATCGTTATATTTGTTAAATGGTTCAATTTTGATAAAATCCACATAGAAATTACATATTACAATCAGTAATTCATATTTATTGGATTTTAATATTGTATGATATTGATCGATTAGCTTTTGGAGTTGAACATCACTTGATAGTTCCTCAAATGTTTTGGTTATTTTGGTTACTTTAGAACCTTTTTTGTTAAATTTTACGTTTTCATAACCCCTAAATAATATCGTAACTAAATCTGTTACTTCATTAAGAACTAAAGTGAAATCGCTACTCATTTCTTGAACCTTGGTTAAGGCATCTTTAATGTTAAGTAATAATACTTCATCTTTTTTCTTAGGTTTGTAAGAACGTTTTTGATTGGCTAAAAGTTTAATTCTCGCTGAGGTAATTTCAAGACTTAAAAATTTCGCAATACTCTCAGTATCTTCTTCTAAAGTGTTTTTAACAAAAGTTTGATCATCTTTTGCGAATAATTCTTTGTAGTAATAAGCTTTGCCTTTATCTTCATAAAGTTTGAATAGTTGCATCATTAAAGAATTGACGATTTGAATTCTTTCCATATTTAATAAACACTGCAAGTTATCACCTCATTTCTTAAATATTAATTGAACGCGCGTACGTACGCGCGTAATTGTTAAAATACAGAATTGCCAATAAATTCTCTTAAAATAGAATTGTTAGGTACTAAATCGTCTTCAATTTCTTTAAAGTATTTCAAGAACTTTAATAAACGATTAGCTGTAATAAAATGTTCTGAATCTCTTGAGATACTCTTTAGTGAGCGATAAGCATGTTTTTTCAAGACTAAAAACTCATAAGTCAATTCACTATTGAAGACAAAATTAGCTTGTTCCTGGAAAGGATAAATCCATTTAAATTCACCCGCTCTAACGCTTGCCCACATACTTAATGTTTCCTCAGCTGGTGAATTACGATATTTTTGATCTCTCACCATTCTTCTTAATAACCTTAAGTCTGTAAAACTGATTGGATTATGGTTATCAATATGAAGTTGGGTTTGTGGAGCAATAAATATTTTATATTTTTGGTGTGAGGGAACACTTGGGGTTAACATATCATTAAGTGCGTGAATACCTTCAATGATGATTGGAGATTTTTCATCAATCTTGATCGTCTTACCTTCAATTCTAGTCCCCAATTTAAAATCGAATTTTGGTAATGTAACTTCATCACCATTAATTAATTTAACGATTTGTTCATTAAACAAAGCTAAATCAAGTGCTTCAACATGTTCTAAATCAGGTTTTCCGAATTCGTCAAGTGGCGCTTCATTTCTTGTTTTATAATAATCATCGATAGAAATCATAACCGGTTTAATCCCACGGCTTAATAATTCAATCTTTAACCGGTTAGAAAATGTTGTTTTACCGCTACTAGATGGACCAGCAATGCAAATCAATCTAATATCTTCAATATTGGTTTCTATTTCATCACCAAGTTGTGCCAACTGACGATTATGTTTCGTTTCACAAATGTTAACGAACTCAACAGCTTGGCCATTTTCAACATATTGGTTAATTTTCGGGATGGTGTCACCTTCAATAATTTTTCCCCATTTAGAAGCTTCTTTAATGGTTTTATTGAATATTGGCGCATCATCAAACTTAGGAATTAATCCGTTGGCTTCACTTCTTGGATACTGAATCATAAATCCTGGTGAATATAACACAAACTTAAAGTCTTGAATGTATCCTGTTGAAGGTGCCATATAACCAAACATGTAATTCTGATAATCGTCACATTTGTAGGTATTTACGTAATCTTCTTCACGATATTTTAGAACTTCTGCCTTATCATAAAATTGTTTTTTGTTGTAGTAGTCTAAAGCAACATCAATTTCCATTCTTTGACGCTTAATAGGTAAATCAAGTGCAATAAGTCGTCTAGTCTCAGCTTCAATTTTATCAAGTACTTGTTGGGTTAAACGAACACCTAAATTTTTTATAATCACTAAAATAGAGCGTGATATCGAATAGTTATACTTTACACTACTGTTTGGGTATAAATTTCTAATTGCCATCAATATAATGAATCTAAGTGTTGATTCATAAACTTTTATCGCGTCCCTATTAGTTAAATCTAAAAACTGTACAACCGAATCGCGTTTTACTTCATAAGTTAATTCACGCATTCTGTTGTTTACTGTAGCCGCATAGGCTTTAATATTTAAATCTTTCATAATGGCTTCTAAAGTTATGCCATTTTCGTACGTATACGGTTTGTTATTAATTGTAATAACCATTATATTAAGACTCCTTCCATTCGTCATCAAACAAAGATAGCTTCGTTATTTTGACTTTTTTGTCTTCTATTTTTTCGTCTTCATCACTGTCGTCAATATTATTAACATCCATTACGTGAGTTGAGACTTTTTGTTTTGGTTTAATCTCTTTTTTTTCCTCATTGATGAGGTCATTACCTTCATCCACTAAATCCAAATCCGCTTCTTCAGGTACTTGACCTAAATTTATGAACAAACTCTTTCCATAAGTTGTATCAGATAAATAGTTTTTTCCATATTCTGCAACAGAAGTTTTTAAATCTGATATCTTAAAGGTAATAGAACCTTTTTTAGCGGTAATTAAAATTGGAACATCCGCAGCAACCTGTTCATTATAAAGTCTGGATACATCTCTAATAAAGTGTGGGTTACGGTTTCTATCTGACCAGATAATAACGCTCGCCCTTAAACGTTTACTAAGAGGAAGATTATCCACTTTTTCACGTTTAATATTTCCTTTACTAGATAAAATCAATAACTCATCTGAGGATTTGGCATAGATAGCTTTAACGAGTTTATCTTTTGACTTAATCTGCATTGATTTAATCCCAGTGGATTGAGTTCCATAAACAGGAATTTCAGATTGTCTAAATCGAAGCGCTTGTCCCCGTTGTGTAAAACAAATAACATTAAATTTAGTACCCATTTCAACGCTCGTTAATTCGTCGCCTTTGGATAGCTTTATCGCTCTAATCGGCTTTGAATAGCGCGTTACATAAAAGTCTTTAAGTGCAGTTTGTTTAATTTTACCACTTTCTGTTGCGAGTAATAAGTTAGTTTGCTCATCAAAATCTTTAATTGCTAATACTTTAATAATATACTCGTCTTTATCGATTGGTACTATATTGTTGATATAAGTACCTAAATCTTTCCACTTAAATTCTTCTAATTCAAAAACCGGCATAAATATGTAGTTACCACCCGTTGTGAACATCAACAAAGTTTCATGGGTTGATACTTCTTCATCAAACAACATTCCATCTTGATCTTTTAATCCTGGGGTTGGGCTGGCTTTATAACTTCTTAGGTTTGAACGTTTGATATAACCATCTTTTGTAACCCCAACTCTAACTTGCTCATCACTAATTAAGTCAATCTTATCTATCTTGATTTGATCAACCTCTTCTTCAATAGTGGAACGACGTTCAGTACCTAATGTCTTAGATATCTGTTTTAATTCCTTCTTGATAGTACCTAAAAGTTTTGATTCATCTGTTAAGATTTCTTCTAATTCTTTAATAAGATCCTCTAATTCACTTTTTTCCTTTATTAGAGCATTAATATCAGTCGAACTTAATCGATACAATTGAAGTGTTACAATTGCTTCAGCTTGAAGTTCTGTAAACTCAAATTTCTTCATAAGGTTTTCTTTTGAATTTTGTTTGTTGGTAGAACTTCTAATGGTATGGACAACTTCGTCTAAAATATCGACCATCTTAATCAGACCTAAGACAATATGTAATCTTTTTTGTGAACGGTTCAAATTATAGTTACTTCTATTTGTGATAACCTCTTTTTGGTGGTTGATATAACTATCTAGAATATCTAAAACACCAAGTTGAACTGGTCTTTGTTGATTAATTGCCACCATGTTATAGTTATAGTTCATCTGAAGTTCCGTTGACTTAAATAAATAGTTTAGACAAACCTCAACATTAGCGCCTTTTTTAAGATCTATTGCGATTCTTAAGCCATCTTTATCAGATTCATCTCTAACTTCATTGATATCTTCAAGTTTTTTATCAATTCTTAACATATCGATTTGTTTAACCAAGTCACCTTTATTAACTTCATAAGGGATTTCAGTAATAACAATTCTCGATGTGTCTTTTGCGATATCTTCGGTTTCAGTTCTACTTCTGATTATTACTTTTCCTGCTCCTGTTTCAAAGGCTTGACGAATTCCATCATGGCCCTGAACTATCGCACCAGTCGGGAAATCAGGACCCGGCAAAATCTTCAGTAAGTCGTCTAAAGTCATCTCGGGGTGTTCAATTTTATATATTGTCGCATTCACAACCTCTTTTAAGTTGTGTGGTGGAATTTTAGATGCGTATCCTGAGGAAATACCACTGGCACCATTAACAAGTAGATTAGGAAATTTAGCTGGTAACACAGTAGGTTCTAATTCTTCATCATCAAAGTTTGGGATAAATGGGACTGTTCTTTTATCTAAATCTTCTAACAAAGCCTCAGCTTCTTTAGTCAGTCTAGCTTCAGTATAACGCATCGCTGCGGCTGAGTCTCCATCGATAGAACCATTATTACCATGCATTTCAATTAGGGTTACTCCTTGTTTCCAAGGTTGAGATAGTCTAACCATTGCCTCATAAATTGATGAATCACCGTGTGGATGATATTTACCCATGACTTCTCCTGTAATTCGGGCTGATTTTTTAAATGGTTTGTCGGAGGTAATCCCCATTTTGTACATCCCATATAAAATACGTCTTTGAACTGGCTTTAAGCCATCCCGTATGTCAGGTAAAGCACGATCTTGAATGATATACTTGGAATAACGTCCAAAACGGTCACCCATGACGTCTTCTAAGTTTTCTTTAATTATTCTTTCCTCAATAAATGTTTCTAAAGTGTTTTTCTTACTCATAAGATGTTTCCTTTATTTGATAATCATCTTCGCTAACAAAATCAACATTTTGTTCTATCCATTCTCTTCTTGGGGCAACTTTATCGCCCATTAAAATACCAACTCTTTTTTCAGCGACGCCTTCATCTTCAATTTGAACTTGAATTAAAGATCTAGTTTCAGGGTTCATGGTCGTCTCCCATAGTTGGTCAAAGTTCATTTCACCCAATCCTTTAAAACGTTGAAGGGTCGTATTATTTTCTTTTGTGAGTTCCTTTAATTGTGCATCATTCCAAGCATAATTTGAAGTTGTTTTTGAACCCTTTTTTGTTGTCACTTTATAAAGTGGTGGTAAAGCAATATATAACTTTCCTGCTTCAATTAATGGTTTCATATATCTAAAAAAGAACGTTAACAATAACACTTGAATATGTGCACCATCATCATCTGCGTCAGTCATGATGATGACCTTATCATAATTACATTTTGTTATGTCAAAATCAGCACCATAATCTGCACCAATCGTATAGATGATAGTATTAATTTCTTCATTTTTTAACAGTTGTTCTGGAGCAGTTCTTTCACTGTTCACCACTTTACCACGTAATGGTAATATTGCTTGGAATCTTCTATCTCTACCTTGTTTAGCTGAACCACCTGCTGAATCACCTTCAACTAAGAATAATTCATTTTTAGTTTTATCTTTACCCGTTGCTGGTGTCAGTTTTCCAGATAAACTAACTTCCTTCTTATTACGTTTTTTATCGCTTCTAGCTTCGTCTCTCGCTTTTCGCGCCGCTTCTCTTGCTTTATAAGCGTCGTTTGAACGTTTAATTAGACTACTAGAAAACTCAGCATTTTCTTCTAAGTAATACGTAAGTTGGTCATAAATAACATTTTCCATAGCATTTCTTGCTTCTGGAGTTCCTAACTTGCCTTTGGTTTGTCCTTCAAATTCGAGATAATTTTCCGGGATTCTTAAAGAAACAATTGCCGTAATTCCTTCTCTAATGTCAACGCCTTCGATATTTGATTCTTTTTCTTTAATAAAACCATACTTTCTGGCATAATCATTAATTGCTCTTGTTAAGGCAGATTTAAATCCTGTTTCGTGAGTCCCCCCATCTTTAGTCCTTACATTATTAACGAACGAAACAATATTTTCTTGATAACTATTAGTAAATTGAAACGCTGTTTCAACTTCAATAATACTATCCTTTTTGATCTGATAATTACCGTCTAATGAAGTTACATCATGATAAGGTGTCTTGCCTTTGTTAAGAAAGTCAACATACTCAGCTATTCCTTTTTCATATTGGAATGTTTCTGTTTGATTTGTTCTTTCATCATTTAATACTATTTTAAGATTTTTAATAAGAAAAGCACTTTCTCTTAAACGTTCTTTGATGGTATCATAGTTATATAATGTGGTGGTGAAAATTCTAGGATCTGGTTTGAACCATATGGTTGTCCCCGTTTTTCTAGTGTTACCTAAATTTTCAAGTTCACTGACCACTTTTCCGCCTTCACTAAATCGTTGTTGATGGATTAAGCCATCTCTGTAGATTGTGACGACTAAAAAGGTTGATAATGCGTTAACAACTGCTGCACCAACCCCATGTAAACCACCACTAACTTTGTAGCCATCAGATGCAGAAAACTTTCCACCTGAGTGAAGCATGTTAAAAATAACTTCGGTAGTGGGTCTGCCACTTTTATGTAGCTTATATGGTAGGCCACGTCCAAAGTCTTGGATTTCAATACTATTATCATTTTTAATTGTTAAAATGATTTCATTTCCATAACCTGATAGAGCTTCATCGATTGCATTATCCATTATTTCCCAAACTAAATGGTGTAACCCTCTTTGATCAGTTGACCCAATATACATTCCTGGTCGTTTTCTAACCGCATCGAGTCCTTCTAAAATTTGAATTGACTCTTCAGTGTATTTATTATTTTGATCCATTAAATCAGTCCTTACTATAGAGTTAATTATAACAAATAAACTAGTATTTAACAATGCTAAATGACACAATTTCTTTAAGATTATACATTTTAATTTGCATTTTAAAACATAAAGGTGTAAAATTTTCGTATTGAGGTGGAAAAATGGACTATATCTTTCTTAAAATCGGTTTATTTTTACTGGCTTATTTATTAGGATCAATACCGAATGGCTTGATCGTTGGTAAGCTATTTTTGAAGATCGATTTACGTGAACACGGGAGTCAAAATATTGGTGCTTCAAATGCCATAAGAGTGATGGGGGCTAAGCTTGGTTTTCTAACACTTTTCTTAGATGCTTTAAAGGCTGCAATAGTTGTGCTTCTAGTTAAATATTTATTACCTGTAACCTTAGATGGTTTTACTGTCACCTTAGAAATTTTTGAACATTTCTATGATTACAGTGTTTTATTCGGTATGGCAGCTATTCTTGGCCATACATTTCCTATTTTCTTAAAGTTTAATGGTGGTAAAGCGGTCGCAACTTCACTTGGCGTTGTATTAGCTTTAACTCCAATTCCAGGTATTATTTGCTTACTAGTATATTTGATTACAGTAAAAATCACACATTATGCTTCTTTAGGTTCAACCTTTGCTGCTATATCAGCGGGATTATCTACCTTTATTCAACTGTTAATTCAAAATAGGCTTCAAACCGATTTATTCATGTTTGTTATTTATATCGCTTTGATTTTATTCATTTTTATTAGACATATCCCCAATTACAAACGCTTGTATCATGGCACTGAAAGAAAAATGAGTTTTAACAAAAAAGAGAATGATGAACTAATTAAATAACCTGTGTTAACTAACTTCTAGTTAAACAGGTTATTTTTAAAAAAAACTGAGCTTTGGTGATAATTGTTGTTATTATATCTAATAACTTGATAACAATAACAAAAACTCAATTTTTTAATCTATAATATTTTTTTACAATTTAATGATATAATATATATGCCAAACAATTACAATAAAAGGAACTATAAAAGCGAGTATTTTATCCTTGAATTGTTTGGCGACGTTCCTTGGGATGAAGTACTCGCTTTTATAGTC
>JAQUCY010000044.1 GCA_028685975.1 Acholeplasmataceae bacterium
CTACACGACGCTCTTCCGATCTTGACTATAGAAGCACTATTAAAGAAACTAGGTAAATAAAATGAAGTATACACATCACAACAATGAACTTACATTAAAGAATATTAAAGAACAAGTCTATTTAAAAGGTTGGATAGCTAAACGACGAGACTTAGGTGGTTTAATCTTTGTTGATTTAAGAGATTATCATGGGATTACACAATTGGTATTCAAACCGGATAATACTTTTTATAAAGATGCGACTGAACTTAAAAACGAATATGTGATTGAAGTAAAAGGTGAAGTTGTTGAACGCGAGTCCAAGAATAAAGAACTTTTAACTGGTGATATTGAAGTAATCGTAAGTGATTTAGTTGTATTGAATACAGCTTTAAATCCACCAATTGCAGTTTCTTATCAAGATAATGCCCAAGAAGATACAAGACTTAAATATCGTTATTTAGATTTAAGAAGAAAAGAATCTCAACGTTATATTATTATGCGTTCACATATTACGCAAGCAATTAGAGAAAAACTGCTTGAAAAGAAATTCTTTGAACTGGAAACCCCATTTTTAGGTAAGAGTTCTCCTGAAGGAGCAAGAGACTTTTTAATTCCTTCAAGACTTTATCATGGACAATACTACGCTCTTCCCCAATCTCCTCAAATTTATAAACAACTCTATATGGTTAGTGGTTTTGAACGCTATTTTCAAGTAGCGCGTTGTTTCAGAGATGAAGACTTAAGAAGCGATAGACAACTAGAATTCACACAAATAGATATTGAAGCCTCATTTGTTAAACAAAGCGATATAATAAACTTAACAGAAGAAGTTTTAGCACATGCCTTCCATAAAATCCTGAATTATGAGATTAAACTTCCAATTGATAGAATTACTTATGAAGATGCCATGTTTTATTATGGATCAGATAAACCAGACCTTCGTTTTGGACTTAAATTAAGTACACCAAATTTAGAAGGTATTGATATCCCATTCTTAGCAGGTAAATCGGTTCGAACCTTATTAGTTCCAAATGGATCTAGTTTAACGCGTAAACAACTTGATAATCTGACAGCGTTAGCCAAAAAGAACCATTCTGATGGTTTAGCTTATTTAAAAATGAATGAGGGAGAATTAACTGGTAGTATTGCTAAATTCTTCAATACCGAACAAAAAGAATCTTTAAACTTAAAAGAAAACGATTTACTGTTATTTTCTTATAACAATAGCTATGAAAAAGCTTCTAACGGATTAGGCGTTGTTAGAAATGAAGTTGCAAATCTTTTAGGGATAATTGATGAAAATAAATATAGTTTTGTTTGGGTAGTAGACTTCCCACTATTTGAATATAGTGAAACTGACGAACGTTATGTAGCAAGACACCATCCATTTACTTCCGCTAAAGATAACCCGAATTTAGAAGGATCTCTTGATAACATGCTAGCAAATGCTTATGATATTGTCTTAAATGGGTATGAACTAGGTGGGGGATCCATTCGAATTCATAACAGTAACACCCAAGCACGAATGTTTGAACTACTTGGTTTAACTGACGAAATCGTAGAAGCGCGTTTTGGTTACTTAGTCGAAGCTTTAAAATATGGAACGCCACCACATGGTGGAATAGCGTTAGGTTTAGATAGACTCGTGATGCTAATGACTGGAACCAAGAACATCAAAGACGTTATTGCGTTTCCTAAAACACAAAGTGCCCGTGATCTTATGATGGGTGCACCAGATTATGTGGATGTTCAACAAGAACTTGAATTAGGCATTTCACGCGACGAAGAATCAAAATAACTAATTAAAAAGGATGTGAAAACATGAAAGAGATTTATGTTGCTGGTGGTTGTTTTTGGGGAGTTGAGGCTTATTTTACGCAGTTAAAAGGGGTTCTAAAAACAGATGTTGGCTATGCCAATGGAAACATAGAAAACCCAACTTACCAAGACCTGTTAAGTCAAAAAGCTTCTCACGCTGAAACGGTTCATATTATCTATGATCCGAAAGTTTTATCCTTAAACAGTTTACTTGAACATTGTTTTCGGTTTATTGATCCATTTACTTTAAACCGTCAAGGCAATGATATCGGAATACAATATAGAAGCGGATTTTATTATACAGATGAAACAGACCAACCTATCTTAAGAGACTATCTACGAAAAATCGAACGAGAAACAGGAAAGAAACCAGTCGTTGAAATTCAACCTTTAAGAAATTATTATTTAGCAGAAACCTATCACCAGAACTATTTGACTAAAAACCCAAACGGTTATTGTCATGTTGACTTGAGTTTACTTAAAGACGAGGAAAAACAATGAAACGAACAGATTATATTTCATGGGATCAATATTTTATGGGGGTAGCTTTGTTATCAGCAAAAAGAAGTAAAGATCCAAATACACAAGTCGGAGCTTGCATTATTAATACCGATAAAAGAATAATTGGTATTGGCTATAATGGCTTCCCTAGTGCATTATCTGATGATGAATTTCCTTGGGAAAAAGAAGGTAACTTTTCTAACACTAAATATCCATATGTTGTCCACGCAGAAATGAACGCAATCTTGAATGCAACTCAATCGCTCAAAAACGCAACCATTTATGTGACTTTGTTCCCTTGTCATGAGTGTTCAAAGATGCTCATTCAAGCTGGTATTAAAGAAATCGTTTATTATGGCCAAAAATATGAACAAACAGAATCAGATGTTGCCGCTAAAAAAATGTTAGATGCCGCAAAAGTATCTTATCGGTGTTTTAATGATATTAACTTTATATGATTAAATCCTGGCTTAAAAAACACAAATTAATACTTATAGTTGTTTTAGTACCTTATTTAATTCTCATAACTACTCTATGTTTTCCTTTAAAAAGTTATTCAGTCACTTTACCAGGTGGCATCCACAAAATAGTTAAAGGAATTGAGATTGATAACACCACTATTGACAATGATTTTTATAGTGTATATGTGATAAGCTATGATAAACCCACATTGTTTCAATTATGGATGAGTTCATTGACAAAGCAAAGTACCATCAGTAAAAACATAGTTACATTCGGTCTTCAAGAAGCTTATAAGATGGGAATGATAGACGAAGAACTATCTTACCAATATGGAATCATTTATAGTTATTTAGAAGCATCAAAAAAAGATTCCAATATATCAATTAGTTATAGTTTAAAAGGTTATATTATTGAAACCACACTAGCTGGTAATGGGAAACTAGGCGACATTATTATTAAAATAAATGATATTTTAATTTCCGATATGATCCCTAGTGAAGTTACTGATTATTTTATAACCCATGACGAGATTGAACTGACTGTTTTAAGAAGCAATAAAGAGGTTTCTTATCAAATCAACAAAACAGATGAAGATATGTTTATGATGACGATAATGCCATTTTATGAGATTCATAGCACAACACCAACTTACAAAGCTACTTATCAAGATGATTTTATTGTAGGCCCATCAGGTGGCTTGTTACAAGCACTCAATATTTATAGTTCATTGTTAAGTATTGATTACAATGGGTTAATCATATCTGGAACAGGTACGATTGATATAGAAGGTAATGTTGGTAAAATAGGTGGTATTAAAGAAAAAATATATTCTGTGAATGGGAAAGTAGATGTATTTTTTTGTCCAGAAGAAAATTATTTAGATGCCTTAGAAGCTTATAATACGCTTAAATCACCATCATTTGAATTAGTAAAGGTAGGTCATATCAATGAAGCGATTGAATACTTATCTTAAAAATTATAAACTAGAAATTCAAGAAATTCGTCAAATTCCTACTAAACAAAGAATTTTAAATCGATTAAGTGCTTTTCTAATCAGTCTGTTAATCGTTTTACCCTTAATATTAATCATTTTCAATAGTTTTATTTTTATATCATTGATTTATTTTCTAACTTGGACATTGTGTATTGTGCTAATACTATGGTATAGTTTATCATTGTATTTTTATCATAAAATATTGTTTTACCCTGAAAACAAGTCATTTAAACGAATTAAATTAACTAGTATTACACTTTTTAGCATTATTATGGTTGTTTTATTCAGTATTATAACCATTATCCTTGGAGGACAACTATGAAAGCTTTTATCAAAAAATATAAATATTACTTTATCGGCGCAATTATATCCTTAAGTGTTATTGGATTAGATCAATTAACCAAATGGTTAACCAGGCTATACTTACCAAACCAATATGGAGCTTTTAATGAACCTGCTTTAAAGATAATTCCTGGTTTTTTTCATTTAGTTGAACACCATAATTTTGGCGTCTCCTGGAGTAGTTTTGAAAATAACGTCTTCATTTTATATATTGTTCCCATCATTGCCTTAATTGTTTTTGGTTATCTTTTTACCAAGGCAAACTTTAAATCTAAGAAGTTTTATTCAATCGGTTTAGCCTTAATGATTGCTGGAACACTCGGTAATTTTATTGATCGGATATCATTCGGTTATGTCATAGACTTTTTACAATTTGTTTTTGGTTCTTATGTATATCCAACCTTCAATGTCGCTGATATGAGCTTAGTTACTGGTGTAATTATGTTTGCGATAGATATTTTATTCTTTGAAGATCGAAGATTAAAACAAGTTAAAACAGAAAGTGAAACAAACCTTAATCATGAAAACAACGAAAATAATTGAAAAAGATGATCTTTCAAGGGCTGACATTTATGTCACTGAAGTACTTGATACTTATTCCAGAAGCCAAGTAAAAAAGTTATTTACAGAAGGTAAAGTCACTATTAACGGTGACATCATAAAGCCCTCTTATAAACTAAAAGAAGGCGATATCATTGAGATAATTGATGACATCGAACCCTTTAAAATTGACCCTGTAAATTTAAACCTAGATATCCTATACGAAGATGATGACGTTTTGGTAGTCAATAAACCAAAAGGTTTAAATGTTCATCCAAGCATATCAAATCACGATGTAAGTTTAGTCTCGTTTCTGTTATACCATACAAAAAACCTTTCTTATAAAGGAGGTGCTGATAGACCTGGGATTGTTCATCGAATTGATAAAGATACATCTGGTCTATTGGTGGTTGCGAAAACAGATTTTGCATATGATCATTTGGTTAATCAATTTAAAAATCGTAAAACAAAACGTATTTATCAAGCTATCTGTTACAATCCATTTACTGAAGATTCAGGAACTATTAACGCGCCGATTACTCGAGACCTAAACAACCGAACTAAAATGGCTGTAAATCCAGAAGGTAAACATGCAACTACCCATTTTAAAGTGATGAAACAAACGGATAAATTTAGTTATCTTGAATGTCAATTAGAGACAGGAAGGACACACCAAATTAGAGTACATATGGCTTATATTAATCACCCGTTAGTTGGTGATACCACTTATGGACCTAAGAAAAATCCTATAGTTAAAGATGGTCAAGCACTTCACGCAAGATTAATTGGATTTTATCATCCAATTACAAATCAATATTTAGAGTTTGAAGTAGAACCAACGGAATCGTTTTTAAAAACATTAACTTTATTAGACTTAAATTAAATAAGATAGGGCTATAGCCAAGTGGTAAGGCATATGGCTCTGACCCATAGATCGTAGGTTCGATCCCTACTAGCCCTGAATTTATTTGAGGTATAATATGATGACTGAATATATTGTGATAAGCTTAATAAACCCTATATTGGTACTTGTTTTGGGGTTTGTTATGAAGTTTTATCCCCCTAATCAAATTAATAAATCAATCGGTTTTAGAACAAAAAGTTCAATGGCTGATCATGATAGTTGGACGTATGCTCAAAAAACTTGGGCTAATCACCTTCTAACAACCGGATTTACATTGCTTTTAATAAGTGTTATTCAAGTCTTTCTGGTAGAGAAGTTTTTTCAAGAACAAATGTGGTATATTGTGTTTGGCTTGCTTTCGCTACAGTTTATGACGATACTAATTCCTTATTTATTAACAAAACGAAAAGTAGACACATTCAAAGTCAGAGAAAGAGAAACATTCCTAAAAAAAATAAAGAAAGATTCAAACAAATCATAAAAAAAAGCATCTCAAGATGCTTTTTTTATGGGTAAATGTCGTTTTTCTTTAAATTTCTAAAATTCAATTTTGTGATGGGTCTTAAGGCATCATAACCTTTTTCCTTATATATTTTAACCAGTTGTTTATCTACTTCAACACCAGCACCTTTTTGAAGTCTAAGTCCAATAAATTTAGAGAATTGTTGGATTTTAGCTAAGAAGGCATAGCGTGCAATAATTGATGCTGCTGCAACACTTAAGTGAATGCTTTCAGCTTTAGTATAGAAAGAAATCTCCCGATAAACATTTGGTTCATCCTTTAAGTAGTTATAATAAAGTCTTGGTTCACAGAATTGATCAACAATTACTGGTGCTTTATCTTCACCTTGCTCCCTGATCTTTTGTGTGGTTAGTAAGATAGCTTGATTATGTAAGAAAGCTTTAATCTTGTTCATGTTGTAACCACGACGAATCATTTCGTTGTATTTTTCAGGTTTTAAGATTAATACTGAGTGTGTTAACATTTTCGTTAGTTTTGGTGCAAGGTCAACGATTTGTCGATCTGTCATTGCTTTAGAGTCTTTAACACCCATCAACTCTAATACTTCAATATCTGAGCCTTTAACATAAGCACTGCACACCACTATTGGTCCAAAAACATCACCTGTTCCAACTTCATCAGATCCAATTGCTGAAAAATTAGTTAATCCTAAACGAACTTTGATTCGTTTTAATTCTGCTAAATAATCACCTTGTAATACAAGTGTTCCAGATTTATAAAAAATAAGGACGACATCATCAACCTTAGCTTGAAACAAAACATGTACATTATCTAATTCAGTTTTATAAGGTGCGTACAATTCTAATAACAAAGCTTGTTGATTTTTAGAAAGGGACATTGAATAATTAGTCATATATTCTACCGCCTTTGTGTTATAATTATTATATCATATTTCGAATAAAAAAGTAAGGGGTGTTTCCTTTGAAGTTTTATAGTAAAACTTTAGAATTTGATGTAATTTTAAATGAGATGGCTCGTTTTTCATTATCTGAAACAGCTAAAAACATTATATTAAACACAAAACCTTTGGATAATATTGATGATATAAAGTTATCTCAAGCAAAAATCGATGAAGCCATGCAAATAATTGTAAGAAGTGGTAAACTTGGTTTTATTGAGAACTACGATATTAAAGAAATATTATCTTTGATTGCCTCTGAAAGACGTTTAAACATCTCAGATATACAATACTTAAGATTATTTATTAAAATGGGGCAAGGAATAAAGGCAAAAGAAAAAAGCTTTTTAAAAGATAAAATAACCTATGATAATCTAAAACCTTACTTTCAAAATATAGATGAATTAATCTTTATTATAAACGAAATTGACTCAGTTATGGATCCGGATGGGTATATTTTAGATAATGCTAGTGAAGATTTGTTTAAGATCAGAAAAGAAATCAATAAAGTAACAAATAAAAGAAGAGATGTATTAAATAGTTTACTTCAAAAAAAAGCATCTATTTTAAATGAATCAATACTAGTATTAAGAAATGATAGGTACTGTCTTCCTGTCAAAACCGAATTTAAAAATACCGTTGCCGGATTAATTCATGATGTTTCATCAAGTGGAACCACAACCTATATTGAACCGGTTGAGGCTGCTGAGTTATCAGTTAATCTACAACGTTTATCTAACGATGAAACCAATGAAATTAAAAAGATTTTTGACTATTTGTGTGAAACTATTTATCCGTATAGTTCTATTTTAGAAAATAACTTAGATATGTTTGTTTCATTGGATATTTATTTTTCATTCGCGGAATACTCGATTAAATATGATTGTAGAGTTCCACACATGAATACACATGGCGATATTGATTTAGTAAGCGCTAGACACCCACTAATTGATCAAAATAAGGTTGTCCCAATTAATATTAAACTAAATGAAATCAAGCCAATTTTAATGATTACCGGCCCTAATACAGGTGGTAAGACGGTTGCCTTAAAGACATTAGGTTTATTAACTTTGATGGCTCAATCTGGTTTAACAATACCAGCAAAAGAATCATCGAAAATGACTATATTTAAAGGTGTTTATGCTGATATTGGTGATCATCAATCAATTGTCCAATCATTATCAACCTTTTCAGGGCATATTGTTAATATCAAAGAGATTTTAGATCAGGTGACCGATCAATCTTTAATCTTATTTGATGAACTTGGTTCCGGTACCGATCCAGCAGAAGGGGTTGCTTTAGCAAAAGCTATCATTGATTTTCTAATGACCAAAGATATAAGGATGGTCTTAACAACACATTATTCTGAACTTAAAATTTACGCTTATCAAACCCCTCTTATTGAAAATGCTTCAGTTAAGTTTGATGATGTGACACTAAACCCACTTTACACAATTGAATACGGAAGAAGTGGTTCATCGAATGCTTTAAAGATTGCAAAAAGATTAGGTTTACGAGAAGAGGTCGTAGCTACCGCTAATGACTACATTAAAGAAAAAGAAACTGACCTTAGTGCTTCAATTAAACTTTTTGAAGATAAACAAGAACAGTTAGAAAACCGAATCAATCAAACAATTTTGTTAGAAGAAAATCTAAATAAAGAAAAACACATTCTACAGTCTAAAATCGATCAATTAGAAAAGGAAAAACAAGCAATTTTAAATGATACGAAAGTTAAGAGTGATAAAATGCTTGAAAAAATCCAATTAGACGCTAAAGCTATTCTCGCATTATTAAAAGAGGCTAAAGCTCCTCATGAGATAGCTACTCTTAAATTTGAATTAAATCAGCTTGGATTAGCAGATTTAGATGAGGCTGAAGGTGAACTTAAGATAGGTGATTATGTTTTTATAAAATCATATAACCAAAAGGGAAAAATTATTGATAAGAAAAAAGATGATTATATTGTTAAATTTGGGACTTTTGAGTTACCGTTTAGTGCTTCAAACCTTACTTTAACTACTGCACCAAAACCAAACCATCAACCTAAACAAACTAAGGTTATCGTTCAAACCACCTCACAAACATCTTATGAGC
>JAQUCY010000045.1 GCA_028685975.1 Acholeplasmataceae bacterium
CCAATGCCGTATGGATAGGGGATAAGGGTGTGAACACACCTAAACGGACATATCTATTTGGTATGTGATCGTTTTAAATAAGGCGAGAAATCGCTAAGGGTAAATTTATTTACCTCTTTGTTCTTTTTTCATGTAAAAATATATTGGAAATTTTTATTAATTGTGGTCGTATTCTTGTAAAAAAAGATGTTTTCCTATAAACTATAATCAATAAAATAAATTAATAAGGAGGAACATATGTTTAAAACATTTTTAAACTTATTGAAAGATTCGATCATTTCTGTTCTTCCGGTTACTTCGGTTATCCTTATGATTGTCCCTTTTATTGGGGTAGATTTAGAGACAATGCTGATGTTTGTTGTTAGTGCGGTATTATTAGCCATTGGATTAGCTCTATTTCAATTAGGTGCTTTTGAATCAACAGGTGTTATTGCTCAGGATATTGGGAAATATATGATTAAAAAGCGAAATATTATCATATTTATTATCGTCGCGTTTTTAGTGGGATTCTTAATTACGATTGCTGAACCAGCATTATGGGTATTGGGTAATCAATTGAAAAACGTTTTAAGCGAAATGGTACTGATTTTAACCATTGCTATCGGTGTTGGAATATTTTTAGTAGTGGGATTACTAAGAATATTGTTTGGTATAAAACTAAGGACTCTATTTATGATTTTGTATATCACTACATTTATTGTTGCTGCCTTAGTGAACATAAGAAATCCAGAATTTATTCCCCTAGCCTTTGATTCAGGTGGTGTTACCACTGGATTAATGGCGGTACCTTTTATCATTGGATTGGCTTATGGGTTGTCTAAAACTAGAGGAGATAAATCCAAAGATACTGATTCATTTGGATTAGTAGGAATCGCTTCTGTTGGCCTAATATTAGCTGTATTAATCCTTGGGTTATTTGTAGAGATCGATCCAAATCAGATTGTTACAGGGTCAAATCCAATGGGTTTAGTTGATTATTTGAAACAATATGTATGGCAGATGGTAATAGCAATATATCCATTTATTATATTTTTTATTGTATTTCAAATTATAGATCTTAAATTTGATAAAAAACGTGTTATTAAAATATTAATTGCCTTTGTTTATACTTATGTCGGCTTGGTGTTATTTTTATCGGGGGCAAATTCGGGTTTTGCGAACATAGGTAATTATATAGGAGCTTATTTTGGAGCCACTGACTATAATTGGATTTTGGTTGTCCTTGGTTTGGTGTTTGGCTTACTTATTGTTTCAGCTGAACCTAGTGTGATTGCTTTAAATAAACAAGTTGAAGAAGTTTCTGCAGGCACAGTAACGAGACGAATGATGATGATTGGCTTAGCTGCTGGAGTCTCAATTGCAATTGGGCTCGCAATGATTAGAGTTTTAACAGGTATTTCGATTTGGTGGTTTATAGTACCAGGCTATATTATTGCGATTATCTTGTCCTATAAAACACCAGTTCTATTTTCTAGTATTGCGTTTGACTCGGGTGGTGCCGTAAGTGTGGCAATGACCAGTGCATTTTTAATGCCATTTGCTTTAGGCGCCGCTTCAACTATCCCTGGGGCAAATGTCTTAACAGACGCATTTGGGCTGGTAGCTTTTGTGGCAATGAGTCCATTAATCACTATTCAAATTATCGGTTTAATTTATAAATATAAATCTAAAGAATATGTTGATATTGAGGTAGATATCGATGATATTATTGATATATAATAGAGGTGAGTTATGAAACTATTAGTAACAATTGTCCAAAGAGGAAAAGGCGAGGAAGTAACGTCCCTTATTAGCCAGTGTAAGGTTGATTTTTCAATTATCTTTTTAGGTCAAGGAACGGCTTCAAGTAAAATGTTAGAATATTTCTCACTTGCGGACACAAAAAAAGATATTATATTTTCACTAATTGATGATATAGATGAAAAGACGGTTTTAGATTTACTGAATAATCATTTTGAATTAGATCAAAAACATCACGGTATTGCGTATACAGTTAGTTTAACTTCAATGAATCGCTTAGCATTTAAACATTTAATGGGAAATGAGGTAATAGAAAATGAAAGATAAAGCCTTAATCGTTTATATTTGTAATAACGGATATGCTTATCAAGCCATGGATGAGGCTAGACGTGCCGGTGCAAGAGGGGGAACTATCCTACATGGACGTAGTTCACTTTCAACGGAAAAACAAAAATTTTTTGGAATTACAATACACCCTGAAAAAGATATTTTAATGATTGTTTGTCTTGAATCTCAAAAACATGATTTAATGAAGGCAATCAATCAAAAATATGGCGTAACAACTGAGGCAAGGGGGATCATTTTTTCTATGAAAGTTGATGAGACCGTTGGCATTCGTTTTGATGCGATTCCATTACCAGAAAAATGAGAATTACTTACGAAGTTGAAATCACCATTAACAAACCTATTGATGATGTAATTAGGATTATGTTTGATTACCATCAAATGCGTTTTTATGGTGTTCCTATATTAGATCACCATGTTCATCTTGAAGGTAAACCACCTTTAGAAGGGGCGGTTACTGAACTTTACTATAAACATCAAGATGAAACAGTGAAAATGGTCGAGGTTATCTTAAACAACAATTTACCAACCTCAATTACTCGCCAATATACTTTAGGAACAGTAAAAAACGAATGTAAAGATTTTTTTACTGAAACTAATGGTTCAACCATTTGGAAGATGGATGTTTTATTTGTTTTTCCTGAAAACAAGCCTATCAACAAGGAAGAATTTAAAAAGAAAACCTTAAACCAAATGAACGCATTTAAAGACTATATTGAGTTAATCTAATTACTACTGTACAAATTTGTTTTGTTTTATGTTAAACTATTTATAATTTGGAGGATTAATGACATGGTTAGAAAAAAGTCAAAATATGATACATTTACAAACCGCTTTATTGCAGCGACCCCGATTTTAGTGACAATGGCTTATTTAATAATGGGCTTTGAGTTTGATTTATGGCATCCTGGCTGGGTAATATTTATCTTAATTCCTTTAATGCCAGCATTATTGAAACCACGAAGCGCAATAAGAGGGCTGTTTCCACTTATTGTGGTTGGAATTTATTTATTAATGGGTTTTATCTGGGAATTATGGCACCCAGGTTGGATTATCTTTATGGTAATTCCAGTATTTTATATTTTATTTCCTGAACGTCGAAAAGAGCATATTGTTACATTTGATATTGGTGAAGATGATGATCATGAGGACCATTAATAATTAAAATGGACTATCGTAACGGGTAAAAAAAACCCGTTATTTTTTTACAATTTTATTAATAAAAAACATAAAGTGCTAAAGTATATTTATTTTATTGTTTATTTGATATAATTAAAATAAAAAAGGGGGAAATATAATTATGAATAAAAATCAAAGCAGATTAGCTAGTATGTTGGCATTTCTAGCACTTGTAGTTAGTGCAATTGTTTGGACGCTACAAATTGTTTTAGGCCTTGTAAATACGGATGTTAACCTAAATATTTTTACATCAATCGCTAATATAATTTTAGTTTTGGTAGTGATTTGGTTAGGCTGGCAATATGCAAAAGGTTTAGGAAAGTTTTGGCGAATTTTTTTTATTGTAATCGCAGTAATTGCAATCCTGACTTCCTTTGGTATCAGCATTAATTTTAGCTAATTAAATTTTACAATTAGACTAAATACCGGATTTGGGGTTGTTCGTTCGGTCTTTAAAAACAAAACATTTTAAATGAAAAATAGACTAATTAGTTTCATTATAATTGGTCTTTTTTTTACTAAAAAACTTGATATAATAGGCATACTAAGAAAGGGGATTTTAAAAATGGAAAGACAAATTCTATGCATTGACTTAAAAAGTTTTTATGCCAGTGTAGAATGTGTTTTACGCGATTTAAATCCCTTTTTAACCCCTTTAGCGGTTGCTGATGAGTCTAGGGGTGGAGGCTCAATTGTTTTAGCGGTTTCGCCTTATTTAAAGAACTTAGGGGTTCCTTCTAGATGTCGAATTTTTGAAATCGATAAAATTCATAGTGTTATTTTTGCAAAACCGCGAATGAACACATACATTGAATATTCCACTAAAGTTTTAGATATTTATTTAGATTTCATTAGCGATGAAGATTTGTTTGTTTACTCAATTGATGAAGCCTTTTTAGATGTAACATCTTATTTAAATTACTACAAAATGACAGCTTATGAATTGGCTAAAAAAATACTAAAAACAATTCATGAAAAATTAGGCCTTTATGCAACTTGTGGAATTGGCCCTAATATGCTGATTTCTAAACTTGCTTTAGATTTAGAATCAAAAAAGAAAAAAGATTTTATCGCAACTTGGACTAAAGATGATATTCAAAAAAAATTATGGCCAGTAAAA
Source organism: Acholeplasmataceae bacterium (assembly GCA_028685975.1). GTDB lineage: Bacteria > Bacillota_I > Bacilli_A > Acholeplasmatales > UBA5453 > UBA5409. The sequence goes on from JAQUCY010000045.1 coordinate 4,385, forward strand.
CCACTTTCAAAAATGTGGGGTATTGGACCAAGGATGGAGAAAAATTTAAACCGTTTAGGTATTTATGATATTGGTGAACTAGCTAACTATGATCCAAAAAAACTTCATAAATATTTTGGGATTATGGGTGTGGAACTCTACAATCACGCGAATGGTCGTGACGAATCGAAAATCCAAGATCAAAACGAATTAAAAAGCATTCATCAAAGTTACTCAGTTGGTCAAGTCTTATTTAAAAACTATAATTATGGCGATACTAAGTTAATTATTAGGGAAATGACAGATGATTTAGCAAGACGACTAAGATTAAATAAAAAAATGTGTTGGGTCGTTAGCTTAGGTATTGGTTATTCAAAGGAATATGGTGGTGGTTTTTCTAGACAATTAAGATTAGACAATAAAACGTCAAATCCAAAAAAAATTTTAGAAGCACTATATCATTTATTTGATTCATTTGTTGAGGATTATCCAATTAGACGAATTCATATAGGGGCATCAAATCTTACAACTACAACAAATCAACAGCTTAGTTTGTTTGAAGATTATCAGGCTGAGCAACTTGAGTATCAATTAGATTCAGTGGTTGATGTTATAAAACATCAATATGGCGCAAGTTCGATTGATAAGGCATCTGTCTTATATGAAGCATCTACAAAACGTAAACGGGAGGCATCGGTAGGTGGTCATAATGCTTAAAAATCTAGACAGAGGTTTAATTAAGTGGCTCCCCTTTGACGCATTAACAGGATTTAAACAGGCAGTTTATGAACTTAAAAATAAACGATTGAAACCAAGCAAACCTATTTTGTCTGAAGATCAACTCGCTATAATGAATTATCAAATCTCTACTGCGTTAAAATTTCAAAAATCTATCTCAACATATATTTATAAAGACGATTCAATCCTATATGTTACTGGCTCAATCCAAAAATTAGATATGGTAAAAAGACAGTTGAAGGTTGATAACTATTGGTATCCTTTGGATGCTATTTTATCCCTTGAGATTTCAAGTGAGTTTCACTCTTATGAAGACATGGTTTATTAAAAAGCATGTCTTTTTGTTTTAGAAATATGCATATTAAAGTATGATAAAATAAATTAAACGCATTTTATAAAAATGAATATATTTATAAATAGCATAAATTAATTATGGATATTTGAACTAAATGAATATAAAAAAACGCCATTTAATATTGTAAATGACGTCTTCTATTAAAAAATACAGTTATTATTTATTCTTTTTTATTGTAAAAATTATTACTTCACCATTTCCCATTAAGAAATAAGGGTTACCTTGATAGTCAAATTCATGAATTTCCCTTGTGCCATTTTCATGCATGGCATAAAGCATATTCCCTTTGAATTCTAAATCAATGGTTTCTCTAATTTTTGATAAATCAACTTTCACATTTTGTGAATATTGATAATATGGATTACCAACAATGAATAAGATTTCATTTTTGGCTTCGTAAGCAAAACCAATGATGTTATGTCCTTCAGCAAAGTGAAGCGGAAGATAGTTTTTCTTATTTGTAATAACGTTTAAATATTTTTTTCTGATCGGTTTGATTAATTTTAAATTATCTTTAATATCATAGCTCATGTGATTTAGATAATGAAATGCGAATTTATCAAATAATGCGAGTTTCATGTAGTATGGATCATGCTCCGGTAACATGTAAAGTTCATTTTCACGTGGCCCAATACCTGTATTCATTGGTTGGGTTTCATAAACTTCTTGACCTGAATTGATAAAAGGAACAGTGTTTGGAACAAACATATTCATAACAGTTAAGAATTTAGAAAGTACCATTCCACCATCTCTTGCTGCAAGTCTTGGTGTATCATGTGTTTCACCACATGCAAATTGTTTACAAGGTAGTTTGTGTGCATTCAACATGAATTCATGCATCTTAAGATTATTTAATTCATACTCCATGGAAAATCCGTTACCGATAATCATGTTATAACCCATTTTTCTTGCCTTACCAGCATTCTTTGGATTTAACTCTTCAGCGATAAAACTAAAATCAGGGTCAATCGCATGTGCTTTATCGATAATCATCTTAATAAGTTTTTCAGGTAAAGCATGTCCCATGTCAATTCTGGCGCCGTCTATCCCAAAATTAGTCTGATAGTAAGGAATGATATCAGATAAAGTGTCCCATAATTCCATATTTGGTTTTTTACCATGATATTGGTTCGCTTTAATGGTATCAAATAAAATATAAGGTGCTGTATCTATATTTTCTAAAAAGTTAATAGTTTCTTGAGGGTGATCTAGGTACATTCTAAAGAACGTTACATCGGTCCATGGTGGTTGAATATCATTGATGTGATCGCTAAATGCTGGTGCGATAGTTAAACCATAGTGTTTATCAATTAAATCGAGAATGTTTGGATTTCCTTTTTTATAGGCATTAACCACTCTTTTCCATTTTAATGGATCTTGTGCTTTAGGATTAAACTCAAATAGTTTAATATGGTTTTTCACTGATTCATCTTGATAAACTGTTTCCATATATTTTAGATCAGGTGAAACAGTGTTTTCTTTAATCGCTTTTACATAGGGTGGTTTATATATAGTCAAATCTTTCGTTTTAATCCAGTAAAACCAATCTGGGTGATCAATAATCAATTCACTTTCGGTTGCGTTTGTTCTTGGAATAATGTCAATCATGACACGAATATTAAGTGTGTGACAAGCTTCAATTAAGGCATTAAATTGTTCTTCCAATGTCATATGTTTGGAGACCATAGGATCATCTAGGCCTGGGTCGATACTAAAAAAGTTTGAAACACTATATGGACTACCAAGTTCACCTTTTTTGTTTTTTAAGGAGAACTTACTGATTGGTAATAAATAAATAGTATCTACCCCAAGTTCTTGAAGAAGAGGCAGTAACATTAATGTTTTACAAAATGTACCGGTTTCTTTTAGGTGATAAATATTATTTTCATCAAGATAACCATTTCTATCATGATCCCAGCTAGAAGAAGCACGTATCATCATTGAGTAGACAACACTTTTATTAATCCAGTCACCCCCATTTTTCTTAGGTTTAAGACCTTTGATTAAAGATAAACTTTTGGTTTCTAAGGGAACATGCTTTTTAAGGATAACCTCATCTAACAAAGAAATCAGAAAATCATAAGGATTAACAAGCTCCTCACCATTTTTTAATTTCATACTGTCGTAATTAAATAAATTAAAAATCCCTGGAATTGCATAATTAAAGCCATGATTGGGTTTAGAATTTTCTAGGACTTGCCTGAGTTTTATCAAATTAGACATTTTTTAAAATACCTCACATTCTACAATAGTCAATATAATTATACACAATATTTATCTTTTAAACTGGATGAAATTAAACTTGTAAGCGGTTCCATGTTGAGTCGTAAAAAAAGACAACCGAAGTTGCCTTTACTTTATTATTAATGATTTACCAGTCATTTGACTAGGTTGTTTAAGATTTAAGAGATTTAACATGGTTGGAGCGATATCACATAACGCACCATCGTTTCTAAGTTGAATGCCTTTTTTAGTAATAATGACTGGAGCTGGATTTGTTGTGTGAGCAGTATGTGGTTCACCGCTTTCATCACGCATCTTTTCTGCGTTTCCATGGTCTGCAATAATAATTGCTATGCCATCTAAAGCATCAATTTCTTTTAAAACTTTACCTAAACATTCGTCAACCGCTTCAACTGCTTTTGTGGTAGCAGGAATGGATCCAGTATGACCAACCATATCCGGGTTAGCAAAGTTTAACACCATTGTATCATATTGTTTAGTCTTTAAAGCTTCTACAACTTTATCAGTTAATTCATAAGCACTCATTTCAGGCTTTAAGTCGTAAGTCGCTACTTTTGGTGAGTTGACAAGGATTCTTGTAGAACCTTCTAGTTCTTTATCCATGCCACCATCAAAGAAGAAGGTAACGTGGGCGTATTTTTCAGTTTCAGCAGCTCTTAATTGTTTTAAGCCTGCATTAGAAATAACGTCCCCATACAAATTATCTAGACTTTGTAAGTCATAAGCGATTTCTCCTTTAACAGTTTCTGCATAATGACACATTGAAACAAAATGGATGTTAGCTGGAACATGAGAACTGTTAAAAGTCGGTTTATTTGGTGTATAGTATGTACTTACTGAAGTTGGATTCGAGAATGCAGTTGCGATACGAATGGCTCTATCAGGTCTAAAGTTTGCAAAGATGATAGCATCATTGTCTTTTATTAAGCCGTTTTGATTAACTAAAAATGGAACAACAAATTCATCGGTAACGCCATTATCGTAAGAGCTTTGGATACCCTCTTCAAATGTAGTGAACTTAGTACCAGTCCCTAAAGTTAAGTTGTCGATTGCTTTTTGTAATCTATCCCAGTTATTGTCTCTATCCATGGCGTAATAACGTCCACTAACTGTTGACACAGTTAATCCGGATTTTGCAATATCTTTCACAAATTCTAATCCACTTGTTGGAGGTGTATCTCAGCCATCTAAGAAAGCATGATAATAAGCTTTGTCTGCTAAACCATGTGTTTTGGCTAATTCATATAAACTTATGATGTGAAGACTACTTGAGTGAACGCCACCAGTGCCAGCTAGTCCAAAAATATGAAG
>JAQUCY010000046.1 GCA_028685975.1 Acholeplasmataceae bacterium
TGTGCTCTTCCGATCTAAAGATTTACCTTACATCATGTGCACCACATGTAATGTTAAGAAAGGTATTATGTTTCCTAGAGATTTAATCGAGTAAATACACGTGATCAAAATCACCCTTTAATATAATATTCATTCAAGTAGCCTATATCATCAATAGGCTTTTTCTAATTGATTTGTTTATTTTATATATAATTCTAGTCTTATTGTCTGAAATGACGAACTTTCCTAGTAAATAAAAAAAGGAACTTCAAAATTAAGTTCCTTTAATTTGGTTTAATATCTATCTGATTTTAGTCGCATAAAAACTTTAATAATTTCATTCACTATTACTGGTACTAATGCGAATGCTATCACATAAATCCAATCATACCAATCTAGCCACTGAACCCCAAAAGCATCCTGTAAAAACGGGACTGCGATTACGCCTATTTGCAATAATGTTCCCACAATTAATGAACCAATCAGCCATTTATTCTTAAACAATCCAACTTGCACAATTGATTTATGAGAATGTCTCATAGTGAAGGCATAGAAGAGTTGACTCATCGCAAGTACTACAAAAGCCATTGTAGAAGCATAAACATATTCTTCTGATCCTTTAACAACAGTATGCAAGGTAGTTAGTGTTAAGGATGTTTCGTTGTGTTCAATTAAACCAACCACAAACGCAGTTAAAGTCATTAAACCAACTAAAACACCACCAATAATAGCTCTAATTCCTGCACCGTGTGCAAAAAACGATTCTTTTGCAGGTCTTGGTTTGTTCTTCATTACATCTGGGTCACCTGGGTCCATTCCTAAACTAATAGCAGGTAAAGTATCAGTAACTAAGTTAATCCACAATATCTGCGTAGCAATAAGTGGTGCTGGCCATCCCAATAATACCGCTAAGAAAATTGCGATAATTTCCCCTAAGTTACATGATAATAAAAAGATTACGGCTTTTTTAATGTTATTATAGATGTTCCTACCTTCTTCAATGGCATGAACAATAGTCGTAAAGTTATCATCGGTAAGAATCATATCTGCTGCACCTTTAGCAACGTCTGTTCCTGTTATCCCCATCGCAACACCGATATCTGCGCTCTTTAACGATGGTGCATCATTGACACCATCACCAGTCATTGAAACAATATTACCTTTAGCTCTTAATGCGTTAACGATAGTAACTTTATTTTCTGGTGATACCCTCGCAAATACACTTAAATGATCTATTTGGGCTTCAAGTTCTTCTGAAGTTAACTCATCTAATTGAGCACCCGTCATTACTTCACTTTTATCTTTCGCAATATTTAGTTCTTTTGCAATAGCAAATGCCGTATTTTTATGGTCACCAGTAATCATGACAACCTTAATGCCCGCATTATTAGCTACTCTAATGGAATCTTTAACCTCTTCTCTAGGTGGATCGATCATTCCTACAAATCCAACTAAAACTAAGTCGTGTTCCATATCTTTACCCTTGATTTTATCTTTGGTATCTCTGTAAGCAACCCCTAATACTCTTAAAGCTCTTGAACTCATTTCATCAGAAGCTTTTAAGAATATTTCTTTAATTTCATTTGTGAGTGGTTCTTCTTTTCCATTAATTAAAACTTTTGTAGAAATCTTTAAAATATTGTCTAAAGCGCCTTTTGTGTTAATGCGATAAAATCCATCATGTTGATTTAATGTACTCATTAGTTTACGTTCACTATCAAAAGGAAGTTCATCAACACGGTTATGTTTATGATTCAAATCATTTTTTAGTAAACCAAATTCATTGCCTAATTCAATTAAAGCAATTTCAGTTGGGTCCCCTGTTGTAATACCATTTTCACTGGTTGCATCACTTGATAAGATAAATGAAGTAAGCATTAATTTTTGGTCTTCATTAAGTGGGGTTTTCGTATTTACTAAAACCTTATTTTCAAAAGTATAATATTCTAAAACTGACATTTTATTTTGCGTTAAGGTACCAGTTTTATCACTGCAAATAATATTAACTGAGCCTAATGTTTCTACCGCAGGTAATTTTTTTACAATTGCGTTACGTTTACTCATCTTAGTTGTTCCGATTGCTAATACAATCGCAACAATTGCAGCTAAACCTTCAGGTATTGCTGCAACCGCTAAAGAAATTGAAGTAATCAATAACTCATTAAATGTTTCTAATGTCATATTACCATTCCAAGGTGTTTCTTGGATGATCATGACCCCAAACATTACTAAACAAACCAACAAGGCAATAATTCCTAATACTTTTCCTAGTTCACCAAGACGTTTTTGAAGTGGTGTTTGTTCTGTTTCTCCTTCGGTTAAAATGGTCGCAATTTTACCAATTTCAGTTTCCATTGCAGTCTTAACAACAATCCCTTCGCCACGACCATAAGTCACTAAGGTTGAAGAGAACGCCATGTTTTTTTGATCCCCTAATGGTACCTTATCAGATTCAAACTGGTAGTCTGCAAATTTATCACTTGGAACTGATTCACCCGTTAATGAGGATTCTTCTATTTGTAAATTGGATGATGAAATCAATCTTAAATCTGCGGGTACATATCTACCAGCATCTAGAATAATAATGTCTCCTGGGACTATTAAATTTGAATCAATTTCCTCTAATGCCCCATTCCTTCTTACTAATGCTTTTGGTGTTGATAGTTTCTTTAATGCTTCAACCGCTTTAGAAGCTTTTTCTTCTTGCACCACCCCAATAATCGCATTAATTAATACGACGGCAAGAATAATAATCGCATCAGCATATTCTCCCACAATTATTGTTAATACCGTTGCCCCTAATAAGATATAAATGAGCCAATCATTAAGTTGCTCTAAAAACATCTTAATAAGGCTTTTTTTCTTACCTTCTTTTAATTTGTTTTCTCCGAATTTTAGAAGACGCTCACTAGCTTCATCGGCTGATAAACCTTGCGCGACATCTACATTATGTTCAGACAAAATATTATCTACGCTTTTTAAATATTCTTGCATAAAACCCTCCTGTTTAACTATAATAAAAGACCATACCAAAAAATATTGGATATGGTCTTGCTTTCCTTTAGGCATTCATATCCGGGATTTCTCCGTGTTGACGAATATGAAACTTTAGCTACTCCCCATGTAAAACTATAATTATTGTAACTTATTTAAATTATTTTTTCAATCAAATTAGTGATGATTATCATCGTCTATTTTATCCTCTTGTTCTAAAGAGGGATTCTTAACCGGATCCTTCTTATGATCACTGACATGAACCAGCATAAACTCATTAGCATTATGTAAGCTCTTTGTCAATAATAGAGGGGCAAAGAATTCATACACTAAGACAACCGTCAAAACGATTGCTTTAATTCTCGGATCTTCAAGATAAATAACTGCCATGCTTGCTAAAGCTATTTCAATCCCACCATGTGTAAATAAACTTGTTTTTAAGTACTTATCTTGAGCTTCACTCGTTTTAGGTGCCGCTAATGCGCCTAACCATCCACCAACATATTTACCCGTTAAATTAGCTAAAATCATCAGCACAGTTAATCCACCATAAGTGACTAAATTAGTAATATTTAGTTCAGCTCCTGCTATAACAAAAAAGGCAATCAAGAATGGTGGCATGAATTTGTCTAGGGTGTTTGTCTCGTACTCATAAGAACTTTTATCTAACATGTTTGTGAAGATAAATCCAGCTATTAGTAAGGTTATATAATAAGGCACATCTAACAATACAGATGCTGAAGTCCCAAAAAAGATAACTACTAAACTACTAACTAAATAAGGTTCATGACGATCATTTTTTGCAAATTTAACCAACACATATCTATGTAGATATCCAAATAATAATCCTAATAAAATTCCTAATAAAATAGCGATTCCAAACTTTTGTAAAAACGGTACGAAATTAGAAAAAGCTAATGTTGAATCATTTTTCAATGCGATAGAGATTGGTAAAATCATCATAAAGATGAAAACCGCAACCAAATTATCCCATCCAGCAATCCCGCATATTAAGTTTGTAAGTGGACCTTTTGCTTTATGTTTTTTGGTGATTTCAATAATTGGTGCCGTTGCAGTTGGAATACTGATAGCGGCCATAATCAAACTAAACCATAGTGGCTGTCCAAAAATTGAAAACAACGCCAATGTTAAACCGAATATCAACAACACTTCAACCGCTAAGACCACTAAGATTTGTTTTAGATGGGCTTTCATATTTGGCCAATATAACAAAGTCCCAAAAGAAAATGTAATAAAACCTAAAGATATATTTGTAACAAATTCTAGTTGTAACACGGTTTCATGAGTAACAAACCCAAAACCACTTAACAATATCCCTGCTAATATATACCCCATAATGTCCGGGAGTTCAAAATGTGAGGCAACTTTACCTAATGTTAGCCCTAGAGCCATCATAATCGACAAATATAATAATATTTCGTAAGCTCCTACCATTTCCAAAAACATTAATATGCCCTCGCAAATAGAATCGTTTGTGTCGCCTTTTTACCGGTAACTGGACAAACTTCATATAATAATGGTTCATCTAAGATAACTCTTGAGGTTGCTTGATGATCTTCTTTAATCTTTAGTTCCGCTTCTTCACCACAAACACTCATCTTAATGTAACCACCCTTTTCAATGGTAGGCCCAAAATCTTTATAATCTGAAATTACATACGTGTTGTCATTTACATGTTTTAAAGCCTTATTGTACATTGCCTGATGAATTTCAGTTAATAATTTAGGGATTTCATGACTTATTTGATTAATAGGGATTTGTCGTTTTTCTCTTGAATGTCTTATTGAAACTGTTAATACACCATTTTCAATATCTCTTGGACCAATTTCAATTCTTAATGGAACACCTTTCATCTCATATTCACTGAATTTCCAACCTGGAGTTCTATTAGAATCATCTAAAGTTACTCTAAACCCTTGGTTCATTAATTCTTCATATAATTTTTCTGAAGCATTTTTAACAACTTCTTTTTGAGATTGTATCGGAATAATAACAATTTGAATTGGAGCAACATAAGGTGGTAAAACTAAGCCTTCATCATCACCATGAACCATAATAACCGCTCCAATTAATCTTGTAGATACTCCCCATGATGTTTGATATACATGTTTTAATTGGTTATCTTTATCTTGGAAAGTTATATTGAAAGCTTCCGCAAAACCAGAACCAAAATAATGACTTGTTCCACTTTGTAAAGCTTTACCATCATGCATTAAAGCTTCGATTGCGTAGGTTTCAATCGCACCAGCAAACTTTTCCTTTTCTGTTTTAAGCCCTGTTGTAAAAGGAATCGCTAGTAAGTTTTCACCTAATTTACGATAAATTTCTAACATTCCTAAGGTTTCTTCTCTTGCTTCAGCTTCAGTCGCATGGATAGTATGACCTTCTTGCCATAAGAATTCTTTACCCCTTAAAAAAGGTCTCGTTGTTTTTTCCCATCTAACTACACTGCACCATTGGTTATACTTTTTTGGTAAATCTCGATGAGAAGATACAATTTTTCTATAGTGTTCACAAAACAACACCTCAGAAGTTGGCCTGACAATCAATTTTTCATCTGATTCGTCGCCTTCATGCGTTAAATAAGCCACCTCAGGTGAAAAACCTTCAACGTGGTCTTTTTCTTTTTGAAATAAGGATTCAGGAATTGCCATTGGCATATAAACATTTTGATGTCCTGTTCTTTTAAATTCTTTATCTAAATAACTTTGAATGTTTTCCCAGATCGAGTAACCATATGGTCTATAAATAATAAACCCTTTCGCATCTGTATAATCCATTAATTCTGCTTTAACACATACATCAGTATACCATTGTGCGAAGTCTTGGTCTCTAGATGTAATACTTTGAACTAATTTATTCATCTTTTCCTCCAATAAATATTGTATAATCACCTTCAAAAGTGATTAATCTTTCCTTATATAAATGACCTAAAGCTCTTTTAAAAGCTTTTTTAGATAATTTAAATGTGTCCATTATCTCCTCAGGACTCGAATCATTGTTTAATTTCATTTTCCCATGATCTTCAAGGTATTCTAAAATAATACCAGCATCCCCTTCAATCATGTTTTCTTTTTGTTTAATTAAAGAACCATTAATAGTATGTTCATATACACGAATTACTTTAACATCTACTTTTTCACCTAAACGATATCTTTTACGCATTTGAGTTTGGTGTACAAAAACCAAGTGTAAATCTTCGGTTAAAACATTAATACCTTCTTTAATAATTTGGATTACATAGCCAGATAGTTTATCATTTTCTCTTACTGTATTCGTATGCGCCAAATTAATTTCATTTTTCGAAGGTCTTCTTCCTACTAAACGCCCTTTTACCTTAATCGTTAAATAGAGTTTATCACCCAATGTGGGCCAGCTTAAATAATCAATGGGCAGGTCATCTTTAGAAACTAATAAATCTTTTCTGATACCATTGTTTACAAATACACCAAGAGATCTTTTAACGTCAACCACTTCTAAAAAGGCTGCACTATTAATAGTTATAATTGGTTTTGATAAAGTAGCTGCTAATCTGCCCTTAAAATCATAATATAAAAAGGCATCAACCAATTGATTGTCCTTAAGTTCTTCATGATTTGTTTCATTATTATGTAAAAATACCTGTTCATTGTCATCGCTTAACATATAGCCAATGTCAGTTTTTCTATCTACTTTTAATTTGTTTATATCGCCTATAATCATAATTTATCACCATTCTCAATTATACCACATTATCTGATTTTTCACGATAATCGATGAAAATTAATGCTGTAACCGCTAAGACTGTTACAATTAAATAAAAACTAAAATACCCACTTTGATCAATATGATACCCACCCCATAAGGTTAAGAGTGCTTGATAGGCAGATTTAACAGATCCATAAATCATCATCCCTAACGTTATATTCTTCTTGGAAACATTTTTTTGCATATACGCTACAGCAACATAAAGTAATCCGCCAATGATTACTGATCTTAATAAACTACTTGCGATTAGAATATAGAGATGTGTGTCTAAACTAAAGATAAAATACCTTAATGCGTTAAGTAATGCAATTAGTAACATAATCCATTTTAATTTAATTTTGCTTCCAAATTTTGTTAACAAAAGTAAAAATATTAATTCTAAAATAACCGTAGCAAATGTGATCCACCCATAACCATCTGGACCAATCCCTTTTGTTTCAAAGAATAAAGGTAAGAAACTATCAGAGCCAAATATCACAGCCATACTTATCGCATAAAATCCAACAAATAATAAGAACTTCTTATTATGAACCAGTTGTTTGGGTTTTGGTTTTTCATTCAATGATAAATCATTCGACAAATTAATCGGTTTAATCCATTTAGTTAGTAAAGAAACTAATAGGTACAAGACTGCTGCGATTATAAAAGCTAATTCATACCCTTTGTATTCAATGACATAACCGCTCATCAAAATTCCAACCGCAAATCCCAGTGAACCAAATAATCTAATCGATGAATAATTCACCTTATTTTGCATGCTATAAATCGTTGTATATCCATCAAATAAGGCGTAATAAGGTTGTCCTACAATCGCTAGTATTAGCGTACCTATCACCACAAAAGGTAATGCTTGGACTTGAATTAAATAGATGATTGCTGCTGCTTCAATAATACTAAAGATAATCACAAAAATTCGATTTGAATTAATATTCTTAGAAAACAAACTCCACAATGGATTAATAAAAATTCCCACGAAAGGCAATATCATTAATATTAAACCAATCTCCGTTGTTGTTTTTCCTATGGTAGATAAGTATAAACCAAAAAAAGGATAAAAAAAGGCATCCCCAATATATCTAACAATATGAGCTAATTTATACTTCCTAGTTTCATTTTTCATACAGTTCTATTATACCGAAAACAAAATAAAATACCATCTAATAAGATAAAAAAACCAGCGATTATTCGCTGGTAATGCTTTTAATGTAATTTTTGGTTAACTTCATTATATCGTTGTAATAAAAGTTCAACGATTAAATCAACCATTTTGGTCATACTCTTTTGAATCTTAAATTGATCTAATGCAGCAAAATAAGCTTCTTTATTACTGTCAGAAATGGAAATAGGTAGGTAATCATTTTGAATTAAGTAAAAGTTCATCATCAATCTACCTAATCGACCATTACCGTCGATAAACGGATGAATTTTACCAATACTTAAGTGAATATAGGCAGCCTTTTCAATAGCGGTACCTTTGAAATTAAACTCAAGGTCATTAATGAGTTTTTTCATTCTATCATATACTTTTACATAATCAGGTGGTTGGTGTTGCCCTTTTAGCCCTATGTTAACTTGGCGATACAAACCTCCTGGCATAATGTCTTCTAAAATTTGTTGGTGAACGTCTTTAATTAAATCTTCACTGACGACGGTTCCTTTTAAAGCTTCATCTCTAACAAGATCATACGCTTTAATGTGATTTAGTAACTCTTTTTGTTCAAGCTCAGAAATACGTTTTTCTGTTGAAACTTTTTGCAAGGTATAAGCCTCGGCTAAAGTGATTGAGTTTTCACCCTCAATGTGAACCGCATCATGAGCATACTTGATTTTAAAATCGTCGTCAATTTTGACAAGCAATACCTCATCAACCTCTTTTTTTAAAGATAAGAGGTGTTTTTTCTCTACTTCTAGTAATTCAACATTCATATTATCTTCTCCCTATTCTTTTAAATATTATAACAATTTTACACTGATTCTACAACCCATTTATATGTTAAAATGTGTGAATATTGAAAAAAGGACTTTGAAAAGTCCTTTTGCTTTAGTAGTTAATTATATTTTAACAACATTAGCGGCTTGTGGGCCTCTATTGCCATCTTTAACTAACTTAACTAAATCGCCTTCAGCTAAATTCTTAAAGCCTTCAGCTTGGATTTCTGAAAAGTGTACGAAAATGTCTTTACCATCTGTAGTAGAGATAAAGCCAAAGCCTTTCTTTTC